>NZ_JBIAFE010000012.1:0-256446 GCF_042869115.1 Micromonospora sp. NPDC007230
GCTTCCGTCTCCACGACACGCCGAATCCACAAAGGACCATCACGGCCGCCGAGACGTCAGGGTTAAAGAACAAGCTTAGAGCCTGGTAAATAAGGGGTTCAGGTGTGTTGGTGTCGGGCGAGGCGTCGGGCCATGACGATGATCATGGCCCATTGGACCATCGCGGTGTGGTGTTCAAGGAGCCGTTCGTAGTCGCGGACGGTGCGTCGGCACCGGTTGATCCACGAGAAGGTGCGTTCGACCGCCCATCTGCGGTGCAGGACCACGAAGGTGGTCTGCCCGGCGAGTTTGGCGACGATCCGCACGGTCAGGGCGAGGTGGGTGGCGGCCAGTCGACGAGCTTGCCGGCGTAGCCGCTGTCGGCCCAGACCATGCGGATGCTGGGAAAGCAGGCGTGTAACGCCTGAAGGAGAGGGCGGGCGCCGTTGCGGTCCTGGGTGTTGGCGCCGGTGATCAGGATCGCGAGGAGCAGGCCGCAGGTGTCCACGGCGATGTGTCGTTTACGGCCGTTGACCTTCTTCCCCGCGTCGTAGCCGCGGCTGGCCCGCCCGACGGTTTCCGCGCCGCGTACCGACTGGGAGTCGACCAGCGCGGCCGTCGGCTGCCGGTCGCGGTCCTCGACCTGGGCGCGGACCTGTTCCCGCAGGCTGTTGTGCATGCGGTGCAGCGTTCCGTCGGCGGTCCAGGTCTTGAAGTAGTGGTAGACCAGCTTGTGGTGGGGGAAGTCGGCCGGTAGCGCGTCCCACTGGCAGCCGGTGCGGTCGAGGTAGCGGATCGCGTCCACGATGTCGCGGCGGGGGTAGATGATCGGCCGGCCACGTCCGGTGCCGGCCGGGACGTGCGGGGCGAGCACAGCCCACTCGGCGTCGCTGGTGTCGGACGGGTAGTGCCGCGGCCGGCCGGTGGGCAGGTGAGCATCGAGGGAGGCCTGGGTGGTGGATGCGGCAACACCGGCGACAAGGTATACAGACAGGGTTGGGCCTTCGGTCGTGCTGGTTTAGTCGCCTTTGCTCGTACCGGAGGCCCTTCCTCATGTCACGCCACCACGCTGACACCACCGCCGCAGTCGATCCTCACGGCGCACCCCCGACGGCCTGAAACCCTTATTTACCAGGCTCTTAGACGCGTGGTCGGAGGCGCCGTCGAGCTACCACAACCTCGGGGACTGGCGACGGGTGGGATACCGGCGCGGAGCCATCCAGCCCTCGCCGGTGGTCGACAGCGTCACGCCTGCCCAGAGCTTGGGCATCCGCCCCGACACAGGTGTCGACGTCAGTAGCGCTCTTCAGACAGCGCTGGACCGACTCGGTGCGGCCGGTGGGGGCGTTCTCAAGCTGGAGCCCGGGCGATACGTTCTCGACCGGCCCCTGTTCGTCAGCGACTCCAACGTGGTCCTGAGAGGGGCAGGCAAGGGAAAGACCATCCTGTACTTCTCGCGTCCCCTGCGTGAGTCTCTCGACGGGGGTGGCAACAACTGGTCATGGACGGGCGGCCAAATTTTCTTCATCGCCCGCGAGCGGCTGGCCAAGTCGTTCGCCAACGACTTCGCGGCCGAACTCAGCGAGTGCTTCCTGTGGGGTTCTACCCTGGCCGCAGTCGCGCCGGCGACCCGCGGCGCCGACGTCCTTTTCGTCGACTCCACCGCCGATCTCACGGCTGGTGAAATGGTGGCTCTCGAGGTAGATAACCCATCGAACTACAGGCTGCTCAAGGAGATGGCTGGCAACATCGGCGGAGCGAACACGTACGATTGGGCCAGGTACGGTGCTCGCATCGCGACACCGACTGCCTTCGAAGATCTCCAGGCCTGGCGGTGGCCGGTCAAGGTCATCGAGATCCTTTCTCCCCGGTCAGTGCGGATCGAGCAGCCCCTGAGGATTTCCATCCACCGAGAGACGCCCGCTCGGCTGCGCGAACTCGGGCCGACCATCCATGACAGCGGGGTGGAAGGGCTGACGATCGAGAACAAGCTCATCCCGCAGACGGCCCACAATCTGCACCCCGGCTCGAACGGGGTATGTTTCCAAGCGGTCTACGACTGTTGGGCCAAGGACGTCCACGTCCTCAATGCCGATGTGGCCTTCGGACTGACGGGTGCCAAGTCCTGCACCATGTCCGGGATCTCCGCCGGTGGCCGCTCACTCCACCACTTCGTCGCATGCCGGATCCTCGCTCATGACAACCTGATCGAGGACTTCCACCTGGAGGACTTCACCGTCCCTGCGGTGCGCGGCAGCGTCCTTCACGGCCTCAACCTCGAGGGGCTTTCGAGCGGCAACGTATACCGACGGGGTCTCATGGAGACAGGCCTCTTCGATACGCATCGACAACTACCCTTCGAGAACCTCCGCACCGACATCACCGTCACCAACAAGGATGCGGGCGTCGGAGGCGCAGGCGACGCTGGGCCCTACTTCGGATGCCGCATCGTCCACTGGGGCATCCGTGTCACCAACGACAAAAACTTGGGCATGGAGGTCTCCGACGTAGCACCAGCCTCCCTCACCGCAGGGATTACCGGCCTCACCAGCCCTGGTTCGGGTGGGCTCGACAAACCGTCTGCTCACGGATCATTCACCGGAGACATCGAATCCGAGAGCCTCGGCTTCGGCACGGACCTTGGCCAGGGGAGTGACCTCCTTGACCTCCAGCGTGCCATTGCAGCCGTGTAGTCGTTACGACTTGGCGCGCGAAAGCTGAGCGGCTCCGGTTCGGTCATGGAAGCGGCCGTGCGGGGCGATCTTGATGTGTCGTCAGGATGGGCCCGCACGGCCTTGTCGCATCGCATCTTCACCGGGATCCTGCACCGCAGGCCAGCCAAGCTGATCACCGAGTTGGCCGCAGCAGTGCGGTGCGTTCTCCAAGACCCCGACCGGCACGTCCGCGAGCGGCCAGCGACGCCCTCGACTCGGCCGGCGGGCCGGTGGCGGTCGACGCGCTGCTGGCGTTGGCTGCCGACGAGGACCCGCAATTGCGGGTCCAGGCCGCCAACGCGCTCCCGAAAGCGGTCGACTCGGACTCCAGCGTGACGCCGCAGCTGGCAACGCGGGCGCGAGACGACGAAGCCGCGGTCCGGGCGGCCACCATCAGCGGACTGGCCAGCACCGGTCGCAGGCCATCACACGAGGAACAGCTCCTGCTCGAGTTGACGGAGACCCGGCCCCGATAGTCCGCCAGCGGATCGCGGTCGTGGCGCGACGTCTCGCGCCCCGACGCCGCCCCGACCGAGCCTCGCATGATGGGTTGGCGAAACCGCGTCGGATCCTTGACGCCATGGTCGTCCCTCCACGTGTCGTCTAACGAGCCCGTGGGTCGGTCGAGATGTTGGCCGCGGGGCACACGTGGCCCAGTTCGGCGAGGCCCGTCGGGTAGGCGGCGCGGAGTCTGACCCGCCGCCTACCCGACGCCCTAGCCCTTGGTGGCGCCGCCGGTGAGCCCTTTGACAAAGTGCTTCTGAAGCGCGAGATAGAACGCGAGTACCGGGAGCGTCGCCAGGAACATCAGCGCGAAGACCGAGCCGAAGTCGGACTGGTATTGGCCGATTGAGCGGTAGACACCGGTCGTCACGGTCGTGCCTCGCCCGGGGCCAAGGATGATCAACGGGTCGATGAAGTCGTTCCAGATCCACACTCCCAGGAAGATCATCACGCTGGCGCTGGCTGGCCGCAGCAGTGGGAACACCACGCGCCAGAACACCTGGGCGCGGCGCGCCCCGTCGACCTTTGCGGCCTCCTCGAGTTCGATGGGTATGCCGCGGATGAAGCCGGCGAAGACGAACATGCCGAAAGGTAGGTAGTAGCCGACGTTGAACAGCACCAGCCCCTGCACCGTGGCCATCAGGTGGCCGGCTCGCAGAACATCGGTGATGGGGATGAGGATCACCTGCGGCGGGATCATCAGCCCGGCGAGCAGAACCAGGGTCAGCGCCCTCGCCCACCGGCTGCGGCTGCGGGCGAGGTAATGGCCCAGCATCGCCGACAGCACGATAAGGACGACCACGGAGACGGTCGTGACGATGACGCTGTTGGTGAGGCTGACCCAGAACAGGTGGTCCGGTCGGGTCAGCACGGCCTTGATGTTGTCCACCGTCGGCGGCCAGGGCAGTGACGCCGGGGAGCCGGAGATCCGGTCGCCGCGCTTGAACACGTTCGTCAGGACAAGGTACAGCGGCACGAAGAACAGCGCGGTGAGGGTGAGTGCGGTCGCCGGGCGTATCCAGGGGATTCGGTCTTTCACAGGTCGATCTCCCTTCTTCGCAGGATCCAGAGGGCGACCGCCGTTGTGACGCCGACGATCACGAGCATGGCGACGGCCATCGCGGAGGCGTAGCCGACGTGGTTCGCGTCGAAGCCGGTCTGCAACACGTCGAACGCGATGGTCGCGGTGGTACCGGCACCCGGGCCGCCGTTGGTGATCACCTTGATGTAGTCGTAGGTCTTGAATGCCGAGATCAGCAGGACGACGGTGTTGATCGTCAGCGCGGGTGCGAGCAGCGGCCAGGTCACCGCCCGGAACCGGCGTACCGGCCCGGCACCGTCGATGGAGGACGCTTCCTGCAATTCCACCGGTACGCCCTGCAGCCCCGCCAGGTACACCACGACGCAGAAGCCGAGCATCTGCCAGGAGATGATCGACGCTACCGAGTACAGCGCGTAGTCGGGATCCGACAACCAGGCGGGCGGTTGGTGGACGCCGAGCGCCCGCAACGCCTGGTTCACCAGCCCGTCGGTGTCGAGGAGGCGAGTCCAGATGACGCTGACGACGACCGAGCTGAGGATCATCGGCGTGAAGAACACGCTACGCATCGCGTTGTAGAACCGGCCGGGCTTGTCCAACAGCAGCGCGACCAGCAGCCCCAGTACGTTAGGAACGATCACCACAATCAGCGTCAGGATCGTGGTGACCCGCAGCGCCGTGTGGAATTGCTCGTCGTCCAGCAGCATCCAGTAGTTGCGCAGTCCGACGTAGCGCCGCGGCGGGTTGAACGGGTTCGCGTTGGTCAGGCTGTATGCAAAGCTCATCGCGATCGGTGCCAGCACGAAGCAGGCGTACACCAGGACACCGGGGGCGCCGAAGACCGCGAAGTGCGCGAGCTTTTCCCAGACCGCTCCGCGTCGGTGCCGGGTCGCCGGGCCTCCCACCTGCTTGCGGGCGGCCGGCGGGCCGGTCGGTATCTCCGTGTGCTGGACCACCTCAGCTCGCCTTGGCCCATTCGGTGTCGAGGTACGTGGCCGCCTCTGCGGCGGTCTTCCGGCCGGTGATCAGGTCCTGTGCCGCCGCGTCGACCTTGTTGGCCATGCCCGGGAGCAGGCCATCGTCAGCGGTCTCCCACCGGAAGGCGTGCACGACCGCGTTCTGCGAGACGGCCTGCTGGTAGAGGTCGTAGCCCGCCTTGTAGACGGCGCCCGTGTCGGCCGGCGGTGTGTAGCCCTTGATGGCCGGGATCAGACCGTCGGCCTTCACCGAGGCGTCCAGCTGGGCCTTGTCGAGCTGGAAGGCCAGCGCGAAGCGCTTGGCGGCGTCAAGGTTCTGCGCCTTCGCGCTCACGATCATGCCGCCACCGGTATAGGCCGGGACGACCAGGCGCCCGTCGGCGGTCGGGAAGTTGAAGACGCCGATGTCGAACGGGTGCTTGGCATCGGCGTTGGCGGCAAACCAGTTGCCCATCGGGTACATCGCGCCCTTGCCGTCCAGGAACGCCTGCTCGGTCGCGGCGTAGTCGCGGGACACGTCGGACTTCGCGATGTAGCCCTTCTGCGCCAGCTCCGCGAACTTGGCCAGGGCCGCGGTGAAGTCCGGGTCGCTGAACTTCACCTTGTCGGCCCGGCGCTGGGTCAGCCAGTCCGGGGTCTTGCCGTAGACGTCGACACTGACGATTCCGGACAGGATCATCGACGAGGCGAAGGTGTCCTTGCCGCCACCCGCCACGAACGGTGTGACACCGGACGCCTTCAGCTTCACGCAGGCGTCGAGTAGCTCGCTCCAGTTCGTCGGCGGCGCGGTGATGCCGGCGTCGGCAAACATCTTCTTGTTGTAGTAGACCGGCGGGATTGTCTGGGTGTTGGCCGGAAGCTGGAAGTACTTGCCCTTGATCGGGTTGGCGGTCGGGTAGACGAAATCCTTCAGTTCCTCGGGCTGCCATGCGTAGAGGTTGCCCGCCTCGGCGAACCCGGCCGGCGAGACCGCGATCATGACGTCCGGGAACTGCCCGGACTGCAGCAGTTGCTTGGCGTAGTCGGTGCGCCCGTCGGCAGTGGGCGCCACGAGCTTGGTCACCTTGATGTCCGGGTTCTTGTCGGTGACGCGCTTGATCGCGGCGTCCCAGTAGGCAGGGGTGAGGTTGGGCGTCTCGAAGGTCAGGAACGTGATGGCCTTCGTCCCCGATCCGTTGTCTGTGCTGGTGGTGCTGCAGCCTTGCAGCGCAGCGCCGGCGATGAGCGTTGCCGCGACAGAGAGCGCCTGTCGTCTTGTCAGCGATGTCATGGGGTGTCCTTCCAAGCGCCGAGGGTGGTGGGACGGGCCGGGATGGGGGCGGGGCCCGCCGTGAACGCGCGTACATTGCTGAGCGACGGGGACGTTACGCCGCACGTACTGCGGCGTCAACGGGTTGAAGAGGTAACAGTCCGCGACTGTTGACGGGCTTCATTCGACGGCCTGATACTGACGTCCGATCTGATGTACGCGCGTTCAAGCACGACGGAACGCGCGCTCGCCGCGTCTGCCAGGGCGGCGGTTGACGAGCCGAATCGGAAGGTGGGCGATGGCCACGAGCGAAGAGGTGGCACGCCTCGCGGGAGTCTCGCGGGCGACGGTTTCGCGCGTCCTCTCAGGCACGGCGAAGGTCAGGGACGCCACCCGGATCCGCGTGGAGGCTGCCGCAGCAAGCCTCGGGTACCAGCCGGACGTGGCGGCGCAGAGCCTGTCCGGCGCCCGCTCGAAGGTGATCGCTCTGGGCTTCTTCGCCAACGACATCTGGACGCTGTCCGAGCTGACCCGGCCGCAGTACCACTTCTACCTCAACGTCCTGCACCACATTGAGGCGGCGACCGCCGAAGCCGGCTACGACCTGCTCGTGCCCTCGCGCCCGACCAGTGCGGCCAGCGACAGCTATGTCCGGCTGCTGCGCTCCCGGCGGGTGGCCGGCACCATCATGGTCGCCTGCCCGCCGGGCGACGTACGGATCCAGGCATTGGTCGAGTCCCGGCTGCCGACGGTCTTCGTCGACGCGGTCGGCACGGGGCTGCGCGCCACCTCGGTGGCATCGGACAACGCTGACGGGGCCCGACAGGTCACCGAGCACCTGCTGGGGCTGGGCCACCGCCGGATCGCCCGGATCACCGGCACCGAGACCGACCCCGCCGGCCGCGATCGGCTGGCCGGGATCCGCGCGGCGCTCGCTGCGGCCGGCGTCCCCGAAGACCCAGGTCTCGCCCGCAAGTCGGACTGGTCCACGGAGGGCGCCTACCGCGCCGCACTCGATCTGTTGGCGACCCGGCGGGACTTCACGGCGGTCGTCGCCGAGAGCGACATGATGGCGATCGGCATCCTGCGCGCGTTGAACGAGCACGGCCTGCGCGTGCCCGATGACGTATCGGTCACCGGGTTCGACGACATCGACCTGTCCGCGTACATCCTGCCGCCGCTGACCACGGTGCGGCAGGACACCCAGGCCATGGGCTCCGCGGCCGTCACGGCGCTGCTGGACATCATGCAGGGCGCGACGCCGCCGCCGATCGTGCTGCCCACCGAGGTAGTCGTCCGCCACTCGACCGCCGCCCCGCGCCCATGACGGCCGTAGGGAGCGGTGGCGACACCTCGCGACAGAGCCCCGACGTCGTCGTGCTGACCGCCGCAGGCACAGCGCTGATCCTGGACATCACCGGCCACCGGGTACCCCGCGTCCTGCATTGGGGCGCCGACCCAGGGGCCGTGGACAGCTTCGACGAGCTGGTCCTCGGCAGCTTGCCATCGCCCCCGGTGGCGTCCGTCGAGGTTCCGGTGCTGCTGCGGCTGATACCTCAGCAGTCCGACGGCTGGGTCGGGCGGCCAGGTATCGCAGGACACCGGGACGGTCGCTTCCCGCATCTGCGCCTAGAGCTGGTACGGCCGGTCACCGTCGAGACCGACGACGAAGGCGGCGGCGTACGGATCGAGGCGCGCGACGCGGAGGCCGCCGTATCGGTCCGCACCGAGGTCCGGATGGACAGATCCGGCGTCGTGCGAATCCGCCATGAGGTGGTCAACGACGGCCCGGAGGTGTTCGCGCTTGGATCCGTAGCCTGTCTGCTCCCGGCCGGGAACCAAGCGACCGAAGTGCTCGACTTCAGCGGGCGCTGGTCTCGGGAACGTGCTCCCCAGCGCGGTCCTCTGCGACACGGACTGGCCGCCCGCGAGTCCCGCCGCGGCCGCACCGGCCACGACGCTACCGGCCTCATGGTGGCCGGTGAGTCCGGCTTCGGGTTCGGCCACGGCGAAGTTTGGGCGGTGCACGCCGGATGGAGCGGCGACCACGTTCACTACACCGAACGGCTACCCGAGCACGGACCGGTCCTCGGTGCCGGGGAGCTGCTCGCCGCAGGCGAGATCAGGTTGGCCCACGGCGAGTCTTATCAGAGCCCGTGGATCTACTTCGCCTGGTCGGGCGAAGGGCTCGACGGGCTCGCCGACCGCCTGCACCAGCACCTGCGCGACCGGCCGAGTCATCCCCGCACACCCAGGCCGGTGATGCTCAACACCTGGGAGGCGGTCTACTTCGACCACCAGCTTGACAAGCTCAGCGAGCTCACCGAGCGCGCGGCCCGCGTCGGGGTGGAACGGCTCGTCCTGGACGACGGCTGGTTCGCCGGGCGCCGCGACGACACGGCCGGCCTCGGCGACTGGACCGTCGACCGGTCGGTGTGGCCTGAAGGGCTGCACCCGCTGGTGAAGCAAGCCAAGGCCTTGGGCATGCAGGTGGGGCTTTGGGTCGAGCCGGAAATGGTGAACCACGACTCCGACCTCGCTCGAGCCCATCCGGACTGGCTCCTGTCGGCGCCTGGCCGCGCCGCCCTTCCGCACCGCTCGCAGCAGGTGCTCGACCTGGCCAGGCCCGAGGCGTACGCCCACATCCTGGCCTGCTTGGACGCGCTGGTTGACGAATACGAACTCGACTACTTGAAGTGGGATCACAACCGCGATCTGTTGGAGGCGGTCCACGCCGGGACCGCTGGCGTTCATGCGCAGACCCTCGCCGTGTACCGGCTCCTGGACGAGCTCCGGGACCGGCATCCCAGGCTGGAAATCGAGTCGTGCTCCTCCGGCGGCGCGCGGATCGACTACGGCATCCTTGAGCGCACCGACCGAGTGTGGGCCTCCGACACCATCGACCCGCTGGAACGGCAGGCGATCCAGCGCTGGACCGGACTGCTGCTACCGCCCGAACTGGTCGGCTGCCACGTCGGCGCGGCCACGGCCCACACCACAGGACGCACCACCGAACTCGCCTTCCGGCTGGCGACCGCGTTGTTCGGGCACGTAGGCATTGAATGGGATCTCACCGCCTGCACCGACGCCGAACTCGACGAGCTGGCCGCCTGGGTCCGTCTGCACAAGCGACTCAGGCCCCTGCTGCACACCGGACGGACCGTCCACGCCGACCACCCGGATCCGAGCGTCTGGCTGCACGGCGTCGTCGCGGCCGACCGACGGCACGCCGTGTTCAGCCTGGTCCAGCTGACCACTTCGACCGATTCCGTCCCGGCCCGCCTCCGATTCCCGGGCCTGAATCCGGACTTCCGCTATACCGTCAGGATTTGCCCGGAGATCGGCGTGCCCACTGGTTTCCCCGCACGTCCCGTTCCCTGGGTCGCACGGGGATCGATCCGCCTTCCCGGATCTGCGTTGTCCACCGTCGGGCTGGCCGCGCCTTTGCTCGATCCGGCCCAGGCTGTGGTCCTGGAGCTCAGAGCGGATTGACATCCTCCCGGCCCTGAAGGGGCCGGGATTCCCGCGGTTGCCCGTGAGGTTTCCTGTTTCATTGCCGACTGCCTGTCCGGGAGGATTTCCTTGAGGTCTTCTGTCAGCTCCGCAGGCGTTTTACCTCTCCGCCAGCCCGGCGGCGAGGATGTTCTTGGCAGCGTTGATGTCCCGGTCGTGCTCGGCCTTGCAGCCGGGGCACGTCCAGGAGCGGTCGTTGAGTGCGAGGGTGGTGTTGATCCGCCCGCACGCGGAGCAGGTTTTGGACGTGGGCAGCCACCGGTCGACGGGGATCACCTGGCGCCCGTACCACTGGGCTTTGTACTCCAGCATGCTGCGGAACTGGCCCCAGCCTGCGTCGGAGATGACGCGGGCCAGGCGGCGGTTGCGGAGCATGTTACGCACGCTGAGGTCTTCGATCGCGACCGTTTGGGTCTCACGGACGAGTCGAGTGGTCAGCTTGTGCAGATGATCCCGCCGCCGATCGGCGATACGGGCATGGATACGGGCCACTCTGAGCCGGGCTTTGGCCCGGTTGTTGGAGCCCTTCTGTTTGCGGGCCAGGTTCTGCTGCGCCTGGGCCAGCTTGCGCCGGTCGGTCTGCCCGTACCGCGGGTTGGCGACCTTGCCGTGCTCGTCGCTGATTCCGGGGATCGGGTGGGACAGGGTGAGCAGGCTGGTGATGCCTGCGTCCACACCGACCACGGCCGCGACCGGCGGCAGCGTCTTCACGGTCGGGTCCTCGATCAGGATGGATACGAACCAGCGCCCGGCAGCGTCCCGGGACACGGTGACCGTGGAGGGTTCCGCCCCTTCGGGCAACGGTCGGGACCACACGATGTCCAGCGGGGCGGTCATCTTGGCCAGCGTGAGCCGGCCGTCACGCCAGCGGAACGCGGAGCGGGTGTATTCGGCCGACGCCCGGGACTTGCGCTTGGACTTGAACCTCGGATACCGGGACCGCTTGTCCCAGAACGCCACGAACCCCGCCTGCAGATGCCGCAGCGTCTGCTGCAACGGCACCGACGACACCTCGTTCAGGAACGTCAGCTCCTCGGTGCGTTTCCACTCGGTCAGCCACGCCGACGACTGCACGTAGGTGGTGCGCTGACGATCCACTGCCCACGCCCGGGTGCGCGCCTCGAGCGCCCGGTTGTAGACCAAACGCACGCACCCGAACGTGCGGTTCAACTGTTCGGCCTGTTCAGGAGATGGATAGAAGCGGTACTTGTACGCCCGCTTCACCACATCCCCCACGCCTCACATTTACCGTCCATGTAAGACGCTCATCGCAAGGGAGGGGCGGCGTTTCCTCCCGGCCGTAAACGGCCGGGTTTCCACGCCGCAAATCCGATGAACACCAAGCCACGCATCCACGCGAAAGGTGGGCGTCCCGGTTGGTTCGGGAAGGCCCACTGGCGGGCGACCAGCCGTCGATGCCAGCGCATGACCGTGGCCGGGGTGACCAGCCGGGGCAGCTTCAGCGCCCGGGAGAGGAGCCTGATCAGGGTGGTGAGTACGGCACGCACATACATCGGATCATTTGCCGTGTCTGGCATCCTCTTTGCGGGGCCGGCGGTTCTTGTCATTGACAGACATCCGATGTTCTCTGCATACTCTCGGCTTGGAGGCCCCGGGGCCTGACGTCCGTGGTCGCCGCTCAGGGAGTTCGGATGGCCAAGGAGCTGATGTGAGACGTTATGTAATCGGGGTGGTGTCCACGCTCGCGATGGTGGTCGCCCCCACGGCCGTTCCCGCGCACGGCGCGGCCGGCAATTTCAAGGTGCCGCAGGTGGTGCTCGACCATCTCGGCCAGGACGACTGGGCCAAGCTCCAGCAGATCCTGCCCGGCATCGCCGGCTCGGTGACGTCCCCGCTCAAGATCAGCGACGTCAACAAGGGCAGCTACACAACGGGGCAGTTGATGGGCAACGGCGACATCGGCGCCGTCGCGGCGGGGGTGTCCACCACCTCCCAGCAGTTCTACTTCGGCAAGAACGACTTCTGGGGCACGCTGCACGCCCAAGGCAACGCGGTCAAGGACAACCAGGGCATTCTCTCCGGCGGCGGGCTGGACATCTGGCCGACGACCGGGGCGGGCACCAACGCGGCGAGCGCGTTCAAGATGAAGCAGGACATCCTCAACGCCGAGGTCACCACGAGCCTGGAGCTCAAGGACGACCAAGGTGCCGATGCTCCGATCCAGCTGACCTCCTGGACCGCCGACACCACGAACGTCTTCGTCACCGAGATCCGCAACAGCGGCACCGGGCCGGTGACGCTGCGGACCAAGCAGTGGGTCCCGGCGATGGCGTACGCGAGCGCGAGCGCGACCGACCTGACCGATGCGCAGAAGACCTACCCGTACACCGGGGGAGTTGACTCCTCGTCGTCCAGTCCCGTCCTCTGGACGACGCGGGACAGCACCACCAACACGAGCGGCTACCGCAGCCGGATGGCGACCGCGACGACCCTCGTCGGTGCCGCGCTCGTGAACCCCCGCCAGGAAATCGAAGCGAACGACTACTACGACAGCAACAAGGGCAAGTACTACAACTCGCTGGGCGAGTCCGGGAACTTCACCGTCGCGCCGGGCGCGACCGCGTCCCTGGTCACCTACCTGACCAGCAGCAGCGGTGACTACAACGCGATCAAGAGCGTCGCGGACGTGCAGCAGGACGCCGTGGACGGGGTCCGCGGGTACGCGTCGCAGAGCACCATCGACCAGCTCAAGGCCGAGCACCAGGCCTGGTGGAAGAACTACTGGCTCCGCAGCTACGTCCAGTTCCCCGATCCCGAGGTGGCCCAGTACTACTACGGGTCGCTGTACGTGCTCGGCAGCTCGAACCGGCCGACGAGCGCGAACGGGAAGGTGAACCCGCAGAACCTGCCGGGCTCGATGTACGGCGAGTGGGTTCTCGCGGACAACGTCGGCTGGGGCGGCCGGTACTTCCTCAACTACAACCAGCAGGCCCAGTACTACGCGTCGGGCTCAATCAACCGCATCGAAACCGAAGTGCCGTTCAACCGGGTCATCGCCTACGACCTGCCATGGCAGCAGAACAACGCCGCCGCACAGGGACATGACGGCGCGGTGCACGTCCGGACGCTGTCCCCGTTCCACCTGATGGCGAGCGCCCAGCCGGCACTGAGCCCGAAGGCGTCCGTGCCGGTGTACGGGTTCAACGCATCGTCCACGGACCAGAAGTCGAACGGCTACTTCGCCGCGATCAACATGGTCTCCTACTACGAATACACGCTGGACGACCAGTACCTGCGCACGGTGCTCTATCCGCACCTGAAGCAGCTGCTCACGTTCTACAGCTCCTACGTACTGAAGCAGGACGACGGGAACGGCCAGTACCACTACTCGGTGATCGGTTCGTCGATCCACGAGGGCGACGCCGCCGACATCAATCCCGACCTCGACATGGGTGCGATCAAGTTCCTGTCGAAGTTCCTGTCCGCACACGCCACGGCGATGGGCGAGGCCCCAGCCACCGTCGCGCGCTGGAAGGACCTGGCAGACCACACGGCGTTCCCGGAAGCCATGCTGCCCAAGGGCATCTTCTCCGCGAACAGCAACGACAACTTCGTCCCGACGCTGCTGGCCACGGATTACCAGTCGCCGAACCAGGCGCACGTCGACATGATCGAGCCGGGCGACCAGCCGGTCGAGCTCGAGGGCGTGGTGTTCCCCTTCGAGAACGTGCAGCAGCTCGACGGCGACCCGGAACTGCTCGGCAAGGTCCGGAACACCTTGGAGTACATGAACTCCTGGGCCGCCACCGGGTTCGCCGGCTGGAGCAGCCAGAACAACGGCTTCCCCAAGGTGTACCCGATCGCGGCGCGGGCGGGCTGGCCGGCCGCGGACCTGCTGGCTAAGTTCAAGGCCGCCCTGAAGGCCAAGCTGCGCACCAGCAACCTGACCTACTACGGCAGCGGTGGCGCGGTCGAGACTGTCGGCGCGATGGAGGGCGTCAACTCGATGCTGCTGCAGAGCAGCACCACGCCGGATGTCCCGACGACCCTGTCGGTGTTCCCGAACTGGGACCGGACCCAGTCGCTGAGCTACGAGCGGCTGGGCGCCAAGGGCAACGTCGAGGTGTCGAGCGCGTACGACGCGTCCACGGGCTCGGTGTCCTATGTGGACCTGACTAGCAAGCGGGACGGGAAGATCTCGCTGGTCAACCCGTGGGCCACCGGTCGCCCGGTCATCCAGGTGGTCAACGCCGACAAGACGCTGGGTGAGCGCGTCGAGTACGACGTGCACAGCGGCAAGCTCGTGTTCAACGCCAAGCAGGGCCGGCGGTACATGGTCATGGTCGACACCACCGACCGGGCCCACACCGTCAGCGGCATCTCGCTGTCCAAGTACTCGACGACGTTGGTGTACGACAGCACGAAGCGCAACGCCCCGGCGGGCACCGACACCGTCACGGCCACGCTCGAGGGCGGCATCCCCGGCGACACGGTGGAGTGGAAGTCCTCGAACAACCAGGTCGTGAAGGTGACCGGGTCCGGGAAGACGGCGACCATCCAGGCGGTCGGCACCGGCGGCGGCAAGGTCGCGAACGTGACGATCACGGCCCGCAGCATCGAACAAGGCGGATTGTCCGAGGACGGGGTGACCCAGACGATCAAGGTCCAGGTCGCCGACGTGTCCACGGTCCTGACGGGGCTGCAGCTGCTCAGCCCGTCGGACGCGACGATCTACGGCCCGGCGGCCACCAGTGCCAGCACCGGCAAGGTGACGGGCACGAACCGGCTGCAGCTCACGGCTTCGGTGTCCCCGGCCAACGCCTACGACCGGCGGATCGCCTGGCGGTCGAGCGACCAGAACGTGGCGATGGTCGACAAGAACGGGCTGGTGATCGCGCGCGGTGCGGGCACGGCGACGATCACCGGCACCAGCATGGGCAACCCGAGCCTGCCACCGGTCACGACCAGCGTGACGGTGACCGCACCGGGAGCGGACTCCAGCGGATACAACGGGCTGGCCTCGGTGCTCGCCGCGGCGAAGCAGATCTCGGCGTACGCGGGCGACCGCACCAGCGGTGGCGGCTTCAAGCGGGTCTCGACCAGCCCGAACTGGGAAGGACTGCAGGAACGCTTCCAGATCGCGCACATCAACGCCCTGGGCGTGAAGGCGCGTTACTCCGGCTATTCGGCGGTGAACATCAGCAAGGACACCGCGTACTTCGCGGCCCTCGCACTGAACGAGGCCATCAAGGCGATCGACCCAGCCCTCGCGGTCACCCTGCCGGACCGGACCCTGGCGGACAAGACCGATCTGGCCTCGGCGATCACCACCGCGTCGCAGCTGACCGCGGACGACTTCGCGACGCCGCAGGCGTGGAGCAATCTGCAGGCGGCGCTGGCCGAAGCCCAGAAGGTCAACGACGACCCGAAGGCGACCCAGCCGGACGTCGACGCGGCCTTTGCCGCACTGGCGTTGGCAATGGCCGCCACGGCCGTCGGAGACCTGCCAACGGTCGACCTGTCCGGCGTGGGTGCGGTGACGGTGCGCAACGGTCACCTGGTCCAGCTGCTCGCCGGGACCGGGCGGACGTGGACGGTGACTCCGGCCGACGAGTCGGCCGCGCCGGGCGCGACCATCGATCCGAGCGGTGGCCTGCTGTGGGTGATGGGCGACGGCACCTACCAGGTGACGGCGAAGGCCTCGGGTGCCGCGGACGTGGTGGTCACGGTGACCTTCACCGACGTACCGCCACCGCTGCTCAACCTGAGCCGGAACGGCAACGGCAACGGCACCGCGTTCGGTTCGACGAGTTCGGGTTCGTACCCGCCGCCGAACGCCTTCGACGACAACCCGGCGACGTTCTACGACCACAGCTCGACGACGCCGTACGTGGGCTGGGACTTCGGCAGCCCGACGGCCGTCAACGTGCTCCGGTTCCTGCCGCGCTCGGGCACGAACGCGGCCCGGATCGCGGGGGCGAAGCTCCAGGGCTCGAACACGTCGCCGACTGACGGGTTCGTCGACCTTGTCACGATCAACGACAGCCCGACCACGGCGAACTCGTCGTCCTGGTACGTGAAGGCGCTCAACAGCAGTACGCCCTACCGGTACTACCGCTGGCTGGGCACGAGCACCTCGCACGCGAACGTGGCCTCGATCGAGCTGTACGCGGCCAACGACCGCCAGGTCACGGTGACCACGACCCCGGCGAGCTGACGGCAATGCCGAAGCGGCACTTCCCCGGGAAGTGCCGCTTCCGCATGCCGCCGGCGGCGTGGAACCGCGGCGCGAGGAGCGACCAGCCATCCGATCTATCCTCGTGTTGGGCTGGCTGGGAGGCGCTACTCTACGGGAAATCCTCCACTGGCGGGCCATCATGCCCGCCTGCTAATGTCAAAGCATCCCGCAGACATCAGATGACTTGCCCGGTCGCGCTGGGCATCGGGTGGGCGTACCCACTAGCTAAGTGTTCGGAGATTAGCGTGAAGTTGTTGCGTGTCGGCCCGCGCGGCGAGGAAAGTCCGGCAGTCATGACTGAGGACGGGCGGCTGCTCGACCTCTCTCCGATCACGGCGGACATCGACGGCGTGTTCCTCGCTGACGGGTTGACGCTGGCCTCTGCAGCGATTGCTTCCGGTGACCTGCCGAGCCTCGACGGCGATGGCATGCGGATCGGCGCCCCCCTCGCGCGCCCTGGCAAGGTTGTCTGCATCGGCCTGAACTATCGCGCCCACGCCGAGGAGAGCGACGCGGCGCCGCCGTCCGAGCCGGTGGTCTTCCTCAAGACGCCGTACACCGTGATCGGGCCGAACGACACGGTCCTGATTCCACGAGGGAGCACCAAGACGGACTACGAGATCGAACTCGGCGTCGTCATCGGACGCACCGCCCGCTATCTCGACACGGCCGAGGACGGGCTGGCCTGCGTGGGCGGCTACGCCGTGTCGCACGACGTGTCCGAGCGTGAGTTCCAACTTGAGCGCGGCGGCACCTGGGACAAGGGCAAGAACTGCGAGACGTTCAACCCGCTCGGGCCTTGGCTGGTGACTGCGGACGAGGTGCCGGATCCACAGGCGCTCGACCTCCGACTGTGGGTCAACGGGAACATCCGGCAGAACGGCTCGACCAAGGACATGATCTTCCAGGTCGGCGAGATCATCCACTACCTGAGCCAGTTCATGGTGCTCGAACCGGGTGACATCATCAACACCGGTACACCCGCCGGTGTTGCCCTCGGCCACCCCGATCCCAAGCCGTACCTGCGCCCGGGCGACGTCGTCGAGCTTGAGATCTCCGGCCTGGGCCGGCAGCGCCAGGCGATGGGGCAGGCCTGACATGGCGCACCGCATCACCTCGCTCGCCACGTACGACGTACGCTTTCCGACCTCGCACGAGCTGGACGGCTCGGACGCCATGAACCCCGACCCCGACTACTCAGCCGCGTACGTCGTGATCCGTACCGACGCGCCCGACGGCCTGGAGGGGCACGGCTTCGCCTTCACCATCGGTCGCGGCAACGACGTCCAAGTAGCGGCGATCCGGGCGCTCGAACCGCTCGTCGTCGGGCTGCCGCTCGAGTACACCCTCGCGAACATGGGTGGCCTGTGGCGCCGCCTTGTCCACGATTCGCAGCTGCGCTGGCTCGGCCCGGAGAAGGGCGTCATGCACATGGCGATCTCCGCCGTGATCAACGCGATGTGGGACCTCAAGGCCAAGGCCGCCGGCAAGCCGGTCTGGAAGCTCCTCGCCGACATGAGCCCGGCGGAGATCGTCGAACTGGTGGACTTCCGCTACCTGACCGACGCGCTTACGCCCGATGAGGCGTTGGAGATCCTGCGTAAGGCCGAGCCCGGCAAGGCCGAGCGCGAGGCCCGGCTGCGCGAGCAGGGCTACCCCGCGTACACGACCTCCCCGGGCTGGCTCGGGTACGACGACGCCAAGCTGACCCGCCTCGCACGGGAGGCGGTGGCGGACGGCTTCAGCCAGATCAAGCTCAAGGTCGGCGCGAACCTCGCGGAGGACGTACGGCGGTTTCGCATCGCCCGCGAGGCCGTCGGCCCGGGCGTGCGGATCGCCGTCGACGCCAACCAGCGGTGGGACGTCCCGGCCGCGATCGACTGGGTGCGAGCCCTGGCGCCCGGCGACCCCTGGTGGGTCGAGGAACCCACCAGCCCGGACGACATCCTCGGGCACGCCGCCATCCGCAGGGCGGTCGCCCCCATCAAGGTGGCGACCGGCGAGCACGTGCCCAACCGGATCGTGTTCAAGCAACTACTGCAGGCCGAGGCGATCGACATCCTCCAACTCGACGCCGCCCGGGTGGCCGGCCTCAACGAGAACGTCGCCATCCTGCTGCTGGCCGCGAAGTTCGGGGTGCCCGTCTGCCCGCACGCCGGCGGCGTCGGGCTTTGCGAGCTCGTGCAGCACCTGTCGATGTTCGACTACGTGGCGGTCAGCGGGTCACTCGACGACCGGGTCATCGAGTATGTCGACCACCTGCACGAACACTTCGTCGATCCGGTGGTCGTGACCAAGGGGTGCTACGCCGCCCCCACAACTCCCGGCTTCTCGGCACAGATGCACGAGGCATCCCTAACGGCTCATCTCTTCCCGGACGGGCCGGTGTGGGCGACCGAACGGACGCTTGACGAGGAAACGGTGGGCGGAGCATGAGCGACAGGGAATTCGACGGCCTGACGGCTGCCGTCACGGGCGCGGGCTCGGGCATCGGCCTCGCGGCGGCACGGATGCTCGCCGCCCGGGGTGCCCGGGTCGCCTGCCTCGACCTCGAACCGTCGGTCGGTGACGCGAACGTCGTACCGATTCGGTGCGACGTCAGCAGCGACACGGTCGTCGCCTCCGCCGTCGAGGCGGCGGCCACCGCCCTGGGTGGCATCGACATCCTCGTCAACAACGCCGGCATTGGGGCCCAGGGCACGGTCGAGGGCAACGACCTCGACCAGTGGCGGCGGGTGTTCGACGTGAACGTCCTCGGCCTGGTGCGGACCACCCGCGCCGCGCTGCCCTGGTTGCGCCGGTCGTCGGCCGCGGCCATCGTCAACACCTGCTCGATCGCCGCGACCGCCGGACTGCCCGATCGGGCCCTGTACAGCGCGTCCAAAGGGGCGGTTCTGTCGCTGACCCTGGCCATGGCCGCCGACCACCTTCGCGAGGGCATCCGCGTCAACTGCGTCAATCCAGGCACCGTGGACACGCCGTGGGTGCAGCGGCTGCTCGCCGCCGCCGAGGACCCCGACGCGGAACGCGCCGCGCTACAGGCGCGGCAGCCCTCGGGACGGCTGGTGTCGGCGGACGAGGTGGCCGCCGCCATCTGCTACCTCGCGAGCCCGCGCGCCGGCGCCACCACCGGCGTGGCGCTCGCCGTCGACGGGGGCATGCAGGGAATGCGCCTGCGCCCGGTCACCTGAGGAACTGGCCGTGCCGATCGACGCGCACACCACCCCTGGAACCCCGGACGCCCGCGGACGTGTGACAGATCGGCCCGACACGTCCTACTCCGCCAGCGCCTGACGCAGCCACTGCTCGACGGCTGCGACGTGGACCGTGGCCCACGCGTGGGCGATCTCCGGCTGGCGGCTGGCGATGGCATCGCAGATGAGCCGGTGTTCGTCGACGGTGCGGGCGACCGCGTTCTTCTGGGTCAGACCTCGCCAGATCCGTGCCCGCTGGGTTGGTCCGGACAGCCCCTCGATCAGCGAGCACAGCACCTGGTTGCCGGATCCCGCGGCAATTCGGCGGTGGAACTCGACGTCGTTGGCCACGAGCTCCTCAACCGTCGGCGTCGGTCCGATTTGGTCAAGAAGCTCGCGCAGTCCGGCGATGTCCTCGTCGCTCATCGCCGACGCGGCCATTGCCGCTGCCGCAGGTTCGAGGATGCGCCGTACCTCGAAGAACTGCAGCACCGTGTCGTCGCGGTGAAAGTCGACGACGAAAGCCATCGCGTCCAGGAGCAGCGACGGCTCGAGGCTTGTGACGTACGTGCCGTCGCCCTGGCGCACGTCGAGCACATGGATCAGCGACAGCGCTCGTACGGCCTCCCGCAGCGAGCTGCGGGACAGCCCGAGGCGCTCGGCGAGATCGGCCTCGCGTGGCAACCGGTCGCCGGGTCGCAGTTCGCCGCCCGTGATCATTTGCTTGATCTTGTTGATCGCGACGTCTGTCAGCGACATAAGTGGCGAACCTCCTGCCGAAACATCGGATGAGCCTGCATCATACGGTGTTTAGACAGCGGGATTCCTTCGCCACGGCGGCCAGCGTTTGGCCAGCGGCCTTCACGTGTGGTCGCCCTCGCCGGGCCAAGCCCGCGACGTCTCAGGATTGACGAGATAGACATCAGATGTCTAGGCTTTCGTTGCGTTTATCGATCAGATCCAGGCGGTCAACGGACTGGTCATCATCGTCGCGCTCGTCCCGGCCATGCCCACCAGCGGCAAGGCCCAGGACTGACTTCCCTTGCGTAGGCAGCCGTCGCAGGCCCAGGCAATGAGGAGAACACGTGGAGACCATCGCCCTGCACACGAGGCTCAAACCGGGCCGTGAGGCGGAGTACGACCGGGTGCACGCGGTGATCCCGCCCCCGCTGGAAGCCGCGTTGCGCGTGGCCGGGGTACACAGCTGGCGGATCTGGCGAGACGGTCAGGACCTGTTCCATCTGGTCGAGGTCGCCGACTACCAGGCGATGCGGCGGGCCCTGGCTGAGCACCCGGTCAACGTGGCGTGGCAGGCCAGGATGGCCGAGCTGCTGGAGATCACCGACGACTACTCGGGAAACGATCGCGGCATCGCGAAGGTGTGGGAGTTGGCGTGAAGGTCACGCGACTCGGCGGGTCACGCGTACGGGTGAGCCAGCTCGGGTTCGGCGCCGCCGGGATCGGCAACCTGTACCGGGCCTTGGACGACGAGACGGCGTACCGCGCGGTCGAGGCCGCGTGGGAGGCGGGGATCCGCTACTACGACACCGCGCCGCACTACGGTCTCGGCCTGTCCGAGCGCAGGCTGGGAGCCGCGCTCGCCGGCCGCCCGCGCGACGAGTTCACTGTCTCCACGAAAGTCGGCCGGGTGCTGGTGCCTTCGCCGGAAACCGCGCACCTACGCGACGACGCCGGCGGCTTCGACGTGCCGGCCGACCACGTCCGGCGGTGGGACTTCAGCGGAGACGGGGTACGCCGGTCGATGGAGTCCAGTCTCGGCCGCCTAGGACTCGACCGGATCGACGTCGTGCTGCTCCACGATCCCGACGACCACTGGCGGCAGGCCGTCGACGAGGCGTACCCGGTGTTGCACGAGCTGCGCGATCAGGGCGTTGTGGGCGCGATCGGCGCAGGCATGAACCAGTGGCAGATGTTGGAACGGTTCGTCGTCGAAACCGACATCGACACCGTCATGCTCGCCGGGAGGTACACGCTGCTGGACCAGTCGGCGGGGGAGCGGCTGCTGCCACGCTGCCGGGAACGCGGGGTGTCCGTCCTCGCCGCTGGTGTCTTCAACAGCGGTGTGCTCGCCACCGCTGAGCCAGGCAGGATGTACGACTACCGCCCGGTGCCGGACGCGGTGTACGCCAGGGCCGTCCGGATCGCCAAGATGTGCCGCGCGCACGGGGTGGCGCTGCCGCAGGCGGCGATGGCCTTCGTAGCGCGACATCCGGCCGTCGCATCGGTGGTCGTCGGCATGAAGACCATCGAGCAGGTCACCAACAACGCGGAACTCGCCGCCACGCGCGTGCCCGACGGGTTGTGGGACGACCTTGTCGCCGAGGGGTTGATCCACCCGTGATCGTTGACGCTCACCACCACCTGTGGGATCCCGCAGTACGGACGTACCCGTGGATGGCGGGCGATGCCCTCGCCCCGATCCGGCGCGCGTACACCCTGGCGGACCTGCGCGTCGCGGCCGGTGACCGGGTCGGTGCGACCGTGCTCGTGCAGACCGTGTCGTCGGTGACCGAGACCGAGGAGTTCCTCGCCACCGCGGAGGCGAGCGCGGGCCTGGTCGCGGGCGTCGTCGGCTGGGTCGACCTGACCCGTCCCGATGTCGACGTCGAGCTTGACCGCCTGCGTGCTGGTCCACTCGTCGGGGTGCGTCATCAGGTGGAGGACGAGCCGGACCCGGACTGGCTGCTGCGCGACGAGGTGACCAGAGGACTCGCCGACCTCGGCGCGCGCGGGCTGGCGTACGACATCCTCGTGCGCGCCCCGCAACGGGCTGCCGCCCTCGCCACCGTCCGGCGGTGCGACGACGTCCGGTTCGTGATCGACCACGCGGGCAAGCCGGCCATCGGGTCGGGGGAGTGGGAGCCGTGGGCGTCCTGGATAGTGGCGATGGCCCGATGCGAGGGCGTCGTCTGCAAGCTGTCCGGGCTGATCACCGAGGCGGTCTGGGACGACTGGGACGCCACGCGAATCCGGCCGTACGCCGAACACGTGCTGTCCGCCTTCGGCGCCGACCGGGTGATGTTCGGATCGGACTGGCCGGTGTGTGAACTGGCAGGCTGCTACCGGGACGTGCTCGCGCTCACCGATGAGCTGCTGGCCGGCTGCACCGCGATCGAGCGGGCGGCTGTCCTGGGCGGCACCGCGCGCCGGGTCTACGCCCTGCCGTGAACGCGCTCGGTTCGCGGCCATGAACGGCCTTCAGTGGCGCTACCGCAGCACCCGACCTCTCGCCACCCGCTCCGGAAGGGGCCGACCATGCGGATCGCCCTGTTCATCACCTGCGTGAACGACACCATGTTCCCTGACACCGGACGGGCCGTGCTGCGCGTCCTCCAACGGCTCGGCCACGAGGTGATCTTCCCCGCCGCCCAGACGTGCTGCGGTCAGCTGCACTTCAACACCGGTTACCAACGCGAGGCCGTGCCGCTGGCGCGCAAGTTCGTCGACGTCTTCGCCGACACCGACGTGGTCGTCTCCCCGTCGGCCTCCTGCGTGGCCATGGTGCGAGAGTCCTACCGGCGGGTCGCCGAGGTCTCCGGCGACCGGGGCCTCTTGGACGCCGTGGCGCAGGTGACGCCCACCGTGTACGAGTTCAGTGAACTCCTCGTCGACGTGCTCGGTGTGACCGACGTCGGCGCTCGGTTCGCGCACCGGGTCACCTATCACCCGACCTGCCACGGGCTGCGCGCGCTCGGCCTCGGCGACCGGCCATTGGCACTGCTCAAGGCCGTACGCGGGATCGAACTGGTGGAACTCGGCGGTGCGCGGGAATGCTGCGGATTCGGCGGCACGTTCGCGCTGAAGAACTCGGATGTCTCGGTCGCGATGGGCTTGGACAAGCTCAGCCAGGTGCTCGCGACGGGAGCCGAGGTGCTCACCGCGGCCGACAACTCCTGCCTGCTGCACATTGGCGGACTCCTGTCACGCGCCCGCTCCGACGTGCGGGTCATGCACTACGCCGAGATCCTCGCGGAAGGAGACGATTCATGAGCGGAGCCGTGTGGATGGGCATGCCGGCCTTCCCGGTCGCGGCCCGCGACGCGTTGGCCGACCGTCAACTGCGTGCCAACCTGCGCACGGCGACCGGGACCATCCGCGCCAAGCGGGAGGCCGTCGTCGCGGAGCGGGCGGACTGGGAGCAGCTCCGCGTCGCCGGGGCGGCGATCAAGGACCGGACGCTGCGGAACCTGGACAGCTACCTGCTGCGGTTCGAGGAGCACGTCACCGCCGCCGGGGGAGTCGTGCACTGGGCGCGGGACGCGGCGGAGGCCAACCGGATCGTCGTCGACCTGGTACGCGCCGCCGGCACCGACGAGGTGATCAAGGTCAAGTCCATGGTGACCCAGGAGATCGAGCTGAACGCCGCGCTCACTGCGGCCGGTATCGCCGCCTACGAGACCGACCTCGCGGAGCTGATCGTGCAGTTGGGCGACGACCTGCCGTCGCACATCCTGGTGCCGGCAATCCATCGGAACCGGGAACAGATCAGGGATATCTTCCTTCGCGAGATGCCGGACGCTCCGGCCGACCTGACCGATGAGCCGGTCGCTCTCGCCGCCGCAGCGCGGAAACACCTGCGGCGCAAGTTCCTCTCCGCGAAGGTGGCCGTGTCCGGGGCGAACTTCGCAGTCGCCGATTCGGGAACGCTGGTGGTGGTGGAGTCTGAGGGCAACGGGCGGATGTGCCTCACGCTGCCCGAGGTCCTGATCAGCGTGGTCGGTATCGAGAAGCTGGTGCCGACCTGGGCCGACCTGGAGGTGATGCTGCAACTGCTGCCGAGGTCGTCCACCGGCGAGCGGATGAACCCGTACACGTCGACATGGCGGGGTGTGCACCCGAGCGACGGCCCCCGGGAGTTCCACGTGGTCCTCCTGGACAACGGCCGTACCAGCGTGCTCGCCGATGACATCGGCCGGCAGGCGCTGCGGTGCATCCGCTGTTCGGCCTGCCTGAACGTATGCCCGGTCTACGAGCGCACCGGTGGGCACGCCTACGGATCGCCGTACCCAGGTCCGATCGGGGCGGTCCTCACCCCCCAGCTACGCGGCGTGCGGGGCGACCCGGTCGCGGGCAGCCTGCCGTACGCGTCGTCGCTCTGCGGGGCCTGCTACGAGGCGTGCCCGGTGCGGATCGACATCCCTGCCGCGCTCGTACACCTGCGGGCCAAGGTCGTCGACGCCAAGCGCCGCCGGCCATCGGCGGAGCGCGCGGTGATGCGTGCCGCGTCCTGGATGTTCGCCAGCCCTCGCAGGCTCGCCGCCATCCAGCGGCTCGGAGGGTTCGCCGGCACTCTGGCCGGCGCGCTCGCCGGTCGTTCTGGTCGGATCGGCAGGCTGCCCGGCCCGCTGTCCGGCTGGACCCGCGCGCGCGACATCCCCGTACCCCCACAGCGGTCCTTCCGTTCGTGGTGGCTGAGCAACCAGGATGGGGGACGGCGGTGAACGCACGGGACGAAATCCTGGCGCGGGTACGGGCCGCCCTTGCCGGAGTGCCCGACACCGAGGTCGAGGTGCCCCGGGGCTACTCGACGTCAGCCGAGGGCGTGGACGTCGTGGAGTTGTTCGCCGAGCGGGCCGACGACTACCGGGCGACGGTCCGGATCGTGGAGCGCTCAGCGGTGGCCGGTGTCGTGGCGGCGGAGCTGCGCGAGGCGGGAGTCGACATCCTCGCAGTGCCACCGGACCTGCCGCCGGAGTGGCTGTCCGAGACGACCGCCCGGATCCTGCCCGACGCACCCGCGCTGTCCGTCGAGGATCTGGACGGCTGCGGCGGCGTCCTGACGGGCTGCGCGGTGGCGATCGCCGAGACCGGCACCATCGTGCTTGACGCCGGGCCTGCGCAGGGAAGACGTGCCTTGACCCTGGTCCCGGACGTGCATGTATGCGTCGTGCCCGCGACGGCGATCGTCGGCACCGTGCCCGAGGCCATCGCTCGACTGGACGGTACCCGGCCGCTCACCTGGATCAGCGGGCCGTCTGCGACGAGCGACATCGAGCTCAACCGCGTCGAGGGCGTCCACGGTCCACGGACCCTCATCGTCCTGATCACCAGATAGACGCTACCGAGCGCTCGACTGCATCCCCATCCGAGACGCCGACCGGCCGGTGATCTCCGCGGCAATGTGGCGGGCGACGGGTGCTCACCCGGTTCCTGGACCTGTTGCCCGCAACCGGTGCAGTCGACGACTTCTTCGGGAGTGCCGGTGGGTTGACCGGTGGGGACATCTGGCGCACCAGGCCTGCTCACGCCCAGGCAGACCAGGTCGGCGGTCGTCTAGACGGCCATGAGGTTCTGGGATACCTTGGGTCGACCCGGCGCCGGAAAGCGCTTTCACGGAGGTAGGACGCGATGAAACGCCTCAGGAAAGTTCTCACCTGCTTGGCCGCCGCAGGCTTGCTGTCCCTGGCTGTTCCGGCCATCGCTCAAGCCGAGCCGGTCGCCGAAACGGGCACGTTGACGCTGAGCGTCTCGGACGCTGGCGGCGGGCTGCAGGCCGCGATCGACGCGGCTGGCGTCGCCTACGCCGATGTTTATGGCCTGGTAATCAACGGCGGCGGACTGAACAGCACCGACAGCCGATTCATCAACCAGAGTCTCACGGGGCTCACCGATCTCACGGTCGGTGGGACGGCGGACTTCGTTGGCTCCCAGGTGCCGACGAGCGCGTTCAGCGGCAACACCTCGCTCAGGCATGTGAGGCTGGACAACACCACCGTGATCGGGTCGAGGGCGTTCTACGATGTTGCCACGCTCGTCACCGTCGAGATGCCGAATGTGACAATACTGAACGGGCTCGCGTTCAACAACAATGCGGCGCTAAAGAGCGCGTACCTGCCACAGTTGAGGTCGATCGACAACCGGGCCTTCTACAACGCTGTGTCGATGTCGTCGCTGACACTTGGTGAGGAACCGCCCGTACTTTTGGGTCAGGGGAACTGGTTCCTTTATGTGACCGGCTTGACCATCTACGTCCCGGTGGAATCGGCGCTCGAAGTCTATCGGAACCACATCTTCTTCCAGCAGTTCAGGATCAGGGTGATCGGTGATGACGGTACCGGCAATCCTGAGGATCCCGCTCCGCCCAACACTCCGGAACTCTGCGCCCAGTACTGCGGTCGGATTGGCGGATCCGATAGCGTCAGGTACCGCGATCGTGAATACTTCAGAGGCGACTACAAGGTCAGCCTCAACCTCTACAGCTTCAATGTCAACATCAACGCGTGGTTGAACAACCGACAGGACACACCGCAGCTCGACACGCTGGCGGCGATTCGGTGGGCGGCCGAGGCAGGATTCGATGCGGTCGACGTCACGGCCTACTACATTCCTGGGTACAGCAACACCACGATGCCAACGTTGCCGGACGGTGAGATCAAGGCATTCGCCCGACAGATCCGGGACCTGACCAAGGAGTTGGGCATCGAGATCAGCGGCACTGGTTACCAGAACGACTTCGCCAACCCTAGCGCTGACCGGCGCGCGCTCGATGTCGAACGGGGCAAGTACTGGATCGACGTCGCGGCCGAGATGGGCGCTCCGGTCATCCGCGTTTTCTCTGGACCGGTGCCGACAGACATCAACCGGCTCGGGTGGGAGACCGTCACCCGAGAGCGCGTCGTCCCTGCGCTGCGACAGTTGGCGGAGTACGGCGCTGCTAAGGGGGTCCAGATCGGTCTCCAGAACCATGGGGATATGACCGCGACGGCAGGCCAGACCATTCAACTCCTGAAGTGGGTCGACCACGACAACATTGGCATCGTGAATGACACCGGCTATTTCCGGCCGTTCCGCTACACAACCGGCCTAAATTATGACTGGTACGCCGACGTTGCCGAGGTCCTTCCGTACTCAAACAACTTCCAGGTGAAGAAGCGGCCGGGGGGAGCTGAGACGGATACCACGATGGATCTGAACAAGCTGTTCACGGACGTGCGATACAGCGACTACCGCGGCTACATTCCCTTGGAGTTGCTGTGGGCCCGGGATGAGCCGGGATACCCGCGTGATCTTCCGGAACCCCCTTACGAGCAGGTCAGCGGGTTCCTCGATGCCGTGAAAGCCTCGTTGAAGTACACGAAGGATCGGAGCGAGGTCTCGGGATTCACTGACCTCACGTACGTCGACGGCAGGTTGTCGGGAACGGCATTTACGGATGTAGCCGACCCAGACGCCAAGATCCGCCTGTACGCCCCTGACGGTGAGGTCATTGGATCCCTTAGCGCCACCCTCGTCGGAGATAAATCGCCGGAGGGAAGGTACCAGTACAAGTTCGATGGCATCATCGGGGACCGTGGACAAATCAGGGTGCTCGGGCCGGTAGGGCCGTCCATCATGGAGTCCGTTTATCGCTCGATCGAGATTACTCGAACTGACGGTGGCAACGGCACAGCCGCCGTTTACCAGATGCTGGACTTCTATGTGTCAGCGGGGGAGGTCCGTGGTCCGCTGGTGCCCCAACTGTCAAACACCCTGAGCAGTGCGAGTCATCATCTGGCCAAGGGCTCGAAAGACCAAGCGGCCAAGCAACTGCGGAACTTCCTGCAACATCTTGACAATCCCGACATGGACAGCCAGGTCTCGGCGACGGCCAGGGATGACCTGAAGGGTGCCGCTCAAGCACGTATCGAGGCGTGGACGAAGTAACCCAAGACGCGGTCCTTCTCCATGTCGCTCGATCCGTGGCACGGGGAAGGACTGCGATCCGGCAGGCGTCGGCCTTCTGGCGCGCCAATGACACGCCAGCGGAGCGCAGGGCCGCCCGGGTCGGCAAGATCTGGCTCGGTGTCAAGGTACCGTCTCGATCTACTGCCAGGCGGTCGGCACCAGGGTGACCGGGACGTACGGCACGAGCAGCATCTGGAACCGGATCGGCCCCAACCGCTACGTGTCCGACGCCTACGTCTACACCGGAAACACCGGCTACGTCCCAAACGTGCCCCGCTGCTGAACACCTGCGCCGCCGGCCGGGTCCCTACCGGACCCGGCCGGCCGCCGGCGGTGGTGGCCGTCGGGGTGTCAGACCTTGTGCCACTTCTGGTTGGCCGTGCCCGCGCAGTCCCAGATCTGGAGCTTCGCGCCGTCGCTGCCGTTCCAGTCCTTGATGTCGACACACTTGTTGGCCTGGAGGTTGACCAAGTCCCCGGCCGCGTTGAGGGTGAACTGCTGGGCGCCGGTGCCGTTGCAGGTGTAGAGCTGGACGACCGCGCCGTTGGCGGTGGACCCGGCGTCGACGTCCATGCACTTGTTGTTCTGGCTCTGCAGGGCCGTGCCGGTGAACGT
Organism: Micromonospora sp. NPDC007230; assembly: GCF_042869115.1. NCBI lineage: Bacteria > Bacillati > Actinomycetota > Actinomycetes > Micromonosporales > Micromonosporaceae > Micromonospora > Micromonospora sp. NPDC007230. The sequence goes on from NZ_JBIAFE010000012.1 coordinate 28,669, forward strand.
CCACTTCTGCGCGTTGGTGCCGTTGCAGGGCCACATCTGCAGCTGGGCGCGGTCGACGAAGTTCGAACTCGGCACGTCGATGCACTTGTTGTTCCAGTTGCTCACCACGGCAACCCCGGCGCCGGGGCTGCCGCCGGCGAACGGGCTCAGGATCAGCCCGGCCGCGCGGGGGTCGCCGTCGTGGACCAGGGACTCGAAGCCGCCGACGTCGTCGAAGGCGAACGCGTACGCCTTGCCGTCGGCCATGTTGGCGTGGATCAGCCGGGCGTACTGGTTGGTCGGGTTGCTGCGGTAGAAGTCGGCGGCGTTGCTGCTGGGCTGGGTGTCGATCGTGCCGAGCGTGCCCCGGTTCAGCGCGGCGCAGAGCGTACGCGAGATCGGCCCGACCACCTGGTCGTTCGGCGCGGGCAGGTCGCCGTCGCAGCCCCAGACGCTCGCCGAGGATGGCCGGTTGAAGGAGGCGACGACCTGACCGCTGCCGTTGGTGAAGGTCATGGTGCTACCCGAGGTCCGCCCGTAGTACCGGATGCTCGGCTGGTCGGCGAAGGGCACCACGGTCAGGGTCTTCGTGGTGTATGCGTTCCACGCGGCGGCGATATAGGAGTCGAGGTAGGTGGCGTTGAGTAGGCCGGCGCCGGCGGCCTTGCCGGGGGCCAGGACGCGGAGCACGGTCCCGTCCGACCGGGTGTACACGGTGTTGGCCCAGCCCGGCTGGGCGCGGATCCCGTCGATGACGGCGTTGCGTCCGTTGGCCACCGGGTCGCCGGTCCGCTTGGTGGCGCCGTTGGCGCCGGTCACGGTAACCGCATGCGGCACCGCGAACATGTCCACCTGGGAGCTGTTCAGCCACAGCCCGGCATCGTTGTAGGTGAACTCGCTCCAGTCGAAGAGGATGTCCCGGTTGGCGTCGCCGGCGGCCCACGGGGCGGGCTGCACCAGCCCGTCCGGGGTGAGGAAGAACTTCAGCTTCTGCCCGAGGGCGAAGTAGACCCGCCCGGAGAAGCCCCGTGGGAACTGAATGGTGGCGCTGCCGCCGTTGCCGGGACCCGGGATCGAGGCGTCGGGTGCCGGCGACGGCGGAATCTGGCCGCCGGTCCATGGCACGAACGTGCCGCCGGAGGTGACGTAGCCGAGCCGGCCGGTGGCCAGCTGGGTGCCGATGACGTACAGGTAGACCGGGTCCGCGCGGCCGGTGGTGTTGGTGACGGTGACGGGCAGCAGCGTCGGACCGACCGCGCGTGCCGGGGTGGCGGCGACGGTGCCGGCGAGGCCGGCGAGCAGGGCGGACGCGACGGCTAGCAGCTTTCTTCGGAGACTCATGAATACCACCTCGGGGAAACGGGGACGGGACAGAGCGGTCTCGGAGTGATCGACTCGGGTTGCGGCAGATGGCGGAGGGTTCCGCTCGCCTGCGGAGGCCGGCGGGCACGATCGCGGCCGGACCGGCGGCGATCGCCGCCGCGCCCGGTCCGCGACCCGGTGTCAGCCGGTGCGCCACTTCTGGTTGGCCGTGCCCGCGCAGTCCCAGAGCTGCAGGCGGGCACCGTCGGAGTTGTTCCAGTCCTTGATGTCGACGCACTTGTTGGCCTGCGGATTGACCAGATCACCGGCGGCGGAGAGGACGAACTGCTGGGCCGGGTTGCCGCTGCAGGTGGCGATCTGGATGACCGCGCCGTTGTCCCGCGAGCCCCAGGCGACGTCCATGCACAGGTTGTTCTGGGTACGCAGCGTGCCGCCGGTGAACGTCCAGCTCTGCGCCAGGGTGCCGTTGCAGGTCCAGGTCTGCAACGGCACGCCGTCGGAGAAGTTGGAGAACGGCACGTCGATGCACCTGTTGTTCCAGTTGCTGATGATCCGCGCCCCGCCGCCGGTCGTGGTCAGCGACAGCCCGTAGACGCCGAGGATCTCGTTGACCGGCTGGAACCACATGGTGCCGCCGGTCGTGCAGTTGCCGGTGCCGCCGGAGGTGACGCCCTGGGCCTGGTCGCCGGAGAGCCAGGAGCCGCCGGAGTCGCCCGGCTCGGCGCAGGCGTTGCTGCGGGTCAGCCCGTAGACCGCGCCCTGGGCGTAGTTGACGGTCTCGTCCCGGCCGAGGATCGTGCCGCACCTCCAGCCCGTGGTCCGGCCCGAGCGACACACCGAGCTGCCGATCACCGCGTCCCGCGAGCCGGCCACCGGCGCGTTGCCGCCTGCGTAGTTGTTGACCCACGGGCGCGGGGTCCAGTTGCTGTTCGTGCGTACCCAGGCGTAGTCGTTGCCGGGAAAAGACGAGCCGGCGAAGGTGCCCTGGGCCACGTTGTTGTAGCCGAGGGTGGAACTGCCGGTGCCGCCGCAGTGCCCGGCGGTGACGAATCCGCCCGCTACGGCGAAGCCCACCGAGCAGAGCACGTTTCCGTTGATCACGAACTGGTCGCCGCCGCGGATGTCGTACACGGGTCGGGGCACGTCCGCCTCGGTCACGTAGCGGACCAGGGTGCGGGGTGCTCCGCTGGCCGCCACGAAGGACGCGGCCGCCGCCGTGTGGCCCGGCTGAACCAGCACGACGACGGAGTTGCCGACGGTGTCGGCGTACCAGCCACGCACGGCGGCCGGCCGTTGGCGCGCCGCGTACCGGTCGAGGGTGGCCCGCGCGGCGGCGAGTGTGGTCAGGCTGTGGGTGACCAGCCGGGGCTCGGCGCCTTCGGCGCGGACGGCGGTGGCCGCCGCCGGGTCGGTGACCGCCACGGTCAGCCGACGGCCGTCGGTCAGCCAGGCACCGGCGTACCGCGCGCCCAGCCGGGCCCGCAGCCGCCGGTCGATCACCGCCGCCCCGGCCTCGACCCGGAGCCGGGCGACCACCTCACGGTCGGTGAGCCCGAGATCCCGGCGCATGGCCTCGGCCATGCCGGGGGCGAGACCGGTCGCGTCGGCGGCGCTGGCGGTTCGCGGTGGTTGCGCCACCGCGGCGGTGGGTGGGGCGGCCAGGCCGGCGGCGAGGACCCCGGTGACGAGCAGCCCGAGGAGCTTGTTCATCGATCTCCTTCCAGCCGGGCCCGACGGGTGCGGGGCCGGCGTGAGACGGGGGAAGAGAGCGCTCTCTCATAGAAGACTGCCTATTAGTTAACTTTCTTGTCAAGTCGGTGTCGGGTGTGCCGGGCCGGCCCGCCCGGCCCGCTGCCGGTCACTGGCAGACGCGGACGTAGTCCACGAGCATGCGGGACGGGAACCGCGCCGACGCGTCGGGCGGGACCGGCCAGTCGCCACCCGCCGCCAGGCCGCGGATCAGGTAGAAGGGTGGTCGAAGACCCCCCGGGCCGCGCGTCGCCTCCACCGTGTCCTTGCCGGCGTAGGGGACCTCTGTGTTGTCACCAGAAAACGCATCCCTCGGCTGTCCCACTCGGTTCCGGGCAACAGTTGTTGGGAGTGCTGTGCGAACTGCGGTGCCGCGAACAGTCCCACTAGTGGGCCCCGGGGTTGGGGAGGCGCTCCACACGTTGACCCACGGCGAGCAGCGGCGGCGGATGCCCGGCGTTCGCCCAGACGAGGAGGCTGCTGCTTGGCTGGTATGTGGCGATGACGGCGGTGGCGGTTGTGGCATTGCCGGTGCGGCGCAGCAGTGTGTTGAGTCGAGACAGGATCATCGGATTTGCGGCGTGGAAACCCGGCGGTTTACGGCCGGGAGGAAACGCCGCCCCCTCCCTTGCGATGAGTGTCTTACATGGACGGTAAAATGTGAGGCGTGGGGGATGTGGTGAAGCGGGCGTACAAGTACCGCTTCTACCCGTCTCCTGAACAGGCCGGGCAGTTGTCCCGGACGTTCGGGTGTGTGCGTCTGGTGTACAACCGGGCGTTGGAGGCGCGGACCCGGGCGTGGGCAGTGGATCGGCATCGCACCACCTATGTGCAGTCCTCGGCCTGGCTGACCGAGTGGAAACGCACGCAGGAGTTGGCGTTCCTGAATGAGGTGTCGTCGGTGCCGTTGCAGCAGACGCTGCGGCATCTGCAGGCGGGGTTTGTGGCGTTCTGGGACAAGCGGTCCCGGTATCCGAGGTTCAAGTCCAAGCGCAGGTCGCGGGCGTCGGCGGAGTACACGCGTTCCGCGTTCCGGTGGCGTGACGGTCAGCTCACCCTGGCGAAGATGAACGCCCCGCTGGACATCGTGTGGTCGCGGCCCCTGCCCGAAGGGGCGGAACCCTCCACGGTCACCGTGTCTCGGGACGCTGCCGGTCGCTGGTTCGTATCCCTGCTGGTCGAGGACCCGACGGTGAAGCCACTGCTGCCGGTCGCGGCGGAGGTCGGTGTGGACGCGGGCATCACCAGCCTGCTCACCCTGTCCCACCCGATCCCCGGAATCAGCGACGAGCACGGAAAGGTGGCCAACCCGCGTTACGGGCAGGCCGACCGGCGCAAGCTCGCCAAGGCGCAGCGGAACCTGGCCCGCAAACAGAAGGGCTCCAACAACCGGGCCAAGGCCCGGCTCACCGTGGCCCGCATCCACGCCCGTATCGCCGACCGGCGGCGCGACAACCTGCACAAGCTGACCACCCGACTCGTCCGTGAGACCCAAACGGTCGTGATCGAAGACCTCAGCGTGCGCAACATGCTCCGCAACCGCCGCCTGGCCCGCGTCATCTCCGACGCAGGCTGGGGCCAGTTCCGCAGCATGCTGGAGTACAAAGCCACCTGGTATGGGCGTGAGGTAATCCCCGTCGACCGGTGGCTGCCCTCGTCCAAAACCTGCTCCGGGTGCGGGCGGATCAACACCACACTCGCCCTCAACGTGCGCTCCTGGACGTGCCCGGGCTGCGGGGTCGAGCACGACCGGGACATCAACGCCGCTAAGAACATCCTCGCCGCCGGGCTGGCGGAGAGGTAAAACGCCTGCGGAGCTGACGTAAGACCTCAAGGGAAAATCCTCCCGGAAAGGCAGTCGGCAATGAAACAGGAAACCTCACGGGCAACCGTGGGAATCCCGGCCCCTTCAGGGCCGGGAGATGTCAAGGCTGGTGGGTGTTCCTTGGCGGCGTACGCCTCCGCTGGGTAGCGAAGCCCGATCATGGTCTCGACGGCGTCGAGTTCATGACCGACGTCGCCGACGGTCATCAGCAGATTTCCGTTGTCCAGCGGCAGCGCCAGGTACCAGTCCCCGCCGATGTGCAGCGTGGGGTCGACCGCTGTGGCACCGCACGGCGACCCGTAAGCCGCGGATGTCGGTGTGGCGCTGGTGACAGCTGGATGGCGTGTTGCAGTGTGTGGCTGATGTGCCCGTTTCTCGGGCTGCCTGCCACCGTGGGATCACCGGCTCTGAGCCGCCCTGTCCGCACCGCAGGTCGGGGCTACGTCGCGGTGCAGTGGATGCCGGCCGCAAGATGGGGGCCGGCACCGCGCTGTGCCCGCCCCCGACCGTCAGTTCTGCGGATTGCCGGGGGGAGCGGTGTTCCACTCCGGGTTGCCGAGCGATTCGACCAGCTGGCGGACCTTCACCGCGTCCCCGGGGGCGGTCGCCAGGCTCAGCATTAGCAGCAGTCGGGCCTTCTGCGGCAGCAGGTCGTCGCCGTCGAAGATCGGGGCGGTGCTGCTGCCGCCACTGATCGAGCCGGAGCCGACCCGGCTGGTGCTGACGAAGAAGACGCCCTTGGCGATCGCCCCGGACCGGGCGGCGGACTGGGCAGAGGAGATGCCGCCGGCTCCCGTACCCGCGGTCACGATGCCCTTGACCCCTGCGTCGGCGAACGCGGTGATCGCCTCACCGCCGGCCTGCTGGTAGTTGTAGACCACCTCGACCCGGGGCAGCGACTCCACCTTGACGTCGCTCAGCTTGAACGGGGTCAGCCAGCGGTTCTTCTGATCGCAGTCGGCGACCCGGGACGGCGCCCGGCCGACCTTGATCTCCGAGCCGTCGATCCAGCCGAGTACGCCCAGCTCACGGGTCTGGAAGGTGTCCATCCGGGTGGTGCTGGACTTGGTCACGTCCCGCGCCGTGTGGAACTCGTCGTTGAGCATCAGCACGGTGCCGTAGCAGTACGTGGACTGGCTGGCGGCCAGGACGATCGAGTTGTAGAGGTTCGCGGGGCCGTCCGCGCCGATCACCTGCGGCCCGTCAACCGTGCCGGCCGCCCACGGGCGCATCGCCCCCGTCATCACCACCGGCTTACGGTTCTGCACGGTCAGGTCCAGCCAGTACGCGAACTCCTCCATGGTGTCCGTCCCGCTGGTGACCACCACCGCGTCGGAGGTTTGCAGCGCCTGCTCCACGGCGAGGGTGAGGGCGTGGAGCTCGGCGATGGTGTAGCCGCCGGAACCCTTGTTGCCGAACTGCACGGTGGACACCTCGGCGACCTCGCCGATCTCGGGTTGGAGTTGGGCGACCATCCGGTCGATCGGAATCTGGCCGGCTCGGTAGTTGGTGAAGCTGCTCCGGGAGGTGGCGACGCCGGCGATCGTGCCGCCGGTGCCGATCACGGTCACCTTGGGCTTCTTTGTCTTGGCCTCGGCGACCGCTGTCTGGTAGGCGACGCTCTGGATTTCTGTGGCGGCGATGACACCGCCGGTGGCGGCGCCGGAAGGCGGGCCGTCCGGCTCGTCGGCGCCGCTCGATGTGATGGCGAGTACGGCCGCTGCCGCCAGCGCGGCGGTGAAGACCGGGGCGGTCAGGGTGGCAATCCGTCGGGCTGGCAGAAGCCGGCGTTGGTCGAGGGACAAGGCAACCTCCGTAAAGGTCGGGGGCGGGGGGAAGTGCCTCGGATCTTGCGGGCCGCTGCTTTCGTCGGCGTTACACCGGCATTTCTCGATACTGTTGGACGCAGTGGTGAATGCCACTCTGAACTGCGTACACGCCGTCGGAGATTGGCCCGAGTCGCCAAGAATTCGGGCAGCAGTGACATTCGGCGGCGAGGAGGCCGTGTCCGGCGGGACGCGACCCCCTCGGTGTTCGGAGCCTTGGTTCGACGCCGCGGCTAGCCGCGGAGTGCCCCCGGCAGTGCCGCCGCGTCCACTGCGGTGGACGGGCCGTGGTAGATCGCGTTGAACAGCAGCTTGCTCGGGTCACGAGACCACGTACGGAACGTCGGCTCGCTACCGAACGTCACGATCAGACCCTCGCCCACCTGGTGTTTGACGATGTTGGCCTTGCCGTTGAGGTGCTCCCCGCCGATGAGCCAGCCGCTCTGCAACTGCTCACCGGACTTGGGGAACGAGGAGACCACGTCGCCGCCGGTGACGTTGTACGCCTGATCGCCCTCGCCGAACCACACCGGCGTGTCCGGACGCATTCCCCAGGCCACCGGGTCTGAGGTGTCGAACCGCTGGCTGAGGATGCTGCCGGGCGAGAAGAACTGGTGCTCGTCGGAGGGAAGCGCCGGAGTGATCGGCAGCGAGGCTAGCTGGCGCGCGGTCGCCACCGAGTCACCGATCGCCAGCAGCGTCCCGCCGTCCTCGACGAACTTGCGCAGCTCGGCCCAGCCAGCCTCGCCAACCCCGTACGCCCAGGACCACTCGGCCGGGTAGCGGTCCCGGTTCAGGCCCGAGACGATGTCAGTCCGGCTGATCCCCGCCGGCAGCACGATCGTGTCGAACTTCGCGTTGAGGTCGCCGGCGAAGTCGGCGGCGACGACCTCGGTGAAGCCGATGCCATACTGCTCGAAGAGCCACTTCATCCAGCCGCCCGGGATGTTGTTGATGCCCCGGAAGAGGCCGACCCGGGTGTTGTCCTTGAGCTGCTCCGCCGCCACCTGCGGCGCCTGCCCGACGCTGAAGACAGGGATGCCGGTCTTCCGGGAGACATCCTGCAGGGCGGTCTGCGCCGCCTTGCTCGGCTCGACGATCAGTGTGCCCGGGGCGTAGGTACGTCCGCCGGCCGAGAACTCAGTGCTGGCACGGAAGGTTCCCGCACCGGCCTTTTGCAGCGCGGCGATCATCATCGCCGTGCCGTAGGACTCCGGGCTGACCAGGTAGGCGCCGTTGCCTCCCGGGTCGCCGGGGAACGCCGGATTGGCTGGCTGCACCTTCTTGACCTGGGTGGTCGAGGCGGTGAAGGGCTTCGCGACGGTGTCGACGTGGACGCCCAGGAGCATCGGCAGGGTCTGCGCCGTCACGTCGTACGGGCTCTGCGGCGGGCCGCCCGGGTACTCCCGCAGGTCCGGGTAGCGCTGCACCTCCAGCAAGGTCTTGGCGAACCGGCCGTAGGGCTGTGCGTAACGGATGACCCAGGAACCGGCCTCGTACCGCTTGCCGTTGGCTGTGAAGGCGGAGGTGGCCTGCTCGATCTCGACATCGCCGGTCTGCAGGGTGTTCAGCAGCTCGTACGTGGCGAATGGATCCCGCTGACGGGCCGGAACCACGTAGGCGAACGGCTTGTCGGCGCTCGGGTCCACCGCGTTGCGCTGGGTGCGGTAGAAGTTGTAGAGCCACTCAGTCTTGTACTTGGCGACGTTGCTCAGCGCGCCGAAGACCGCCGTGTCGAGGTAGTCCACGATTTGCGCCAGCGTCCAGGTGGACTGGTCGTACGGCTCGATGAAGTTGGTGTCGGGCTCTTGCGGACCGATCGGGCCACCGTTGCTGCTCTTGTAGGTGTAGGCGAGGTCCTGTGCGCTCGCCGCCTCGACGAGGATGCGCGGTGCGCCGTGGTAGGTCATGTACTGGCGCGACGGCGTCCAGTAGTCGTAGGTCGAGCCCCACTGCACGCCCTTCTTGCCCTCGGCGGTCAGGCTCCGTGAAATCTCCATGCCGAGGGAGTTGGTCTGCTGGACGGTGATGGGGTCGATGTTCGGGTCGTTCGGCGACAGGTACGGCGGGATGAAGATCCGGCCCCGGCTGTTGCCCATCTGGTGCAGGTTCTGGACGACCTGCGGCTTCCATTCGTTCTGCAGGGCGACGCTGATCTGCGTCTCGGGCTGCGTGATCATGAACCAGTCGCGGTTGTCGTCGTGCCCGGTGTATTTCTGGTAGAGGTCGGGATAGGTGCGAGCGTAGTTCGTTCCCGCGGTTTTGTTGAAGTAGTCGCCCACCCATTTTGTGCCGTCTGGGCTTTGTGCCGGAATGATGAGCAGTACCACGTTGTCGAGGATTTCCGAAACGGTGGTCGACTTCTCGTCGGCGAGCCGGTGGAGAATGTTCGGAATGGCCTGTGCGGTGCCCACCTCGGTTGAGTGGATCGCGGCTTCCAGCAGGAAGATGGACTTGCTCTGCGCGGCGAGTTTCTTGGCCTCCGCCTCGGTCAGGCCGCGCGGATCGGCCAGTCGCTGGTTGCTCTCCTTGATCCGGTCGAGTTTCTTGAGGTTGTCCGGCGAACTGACCGTGAGGAGCGGGAAGGGCTGTCCTGTCGCCGTCTTGCCGATCTCCTGGTAAAGCACCTTCTGGGATTTGTCCGCGACGAGCTTGTAGTACTTGACCAGGTCGTCCCAGCGGGCGAGCTTGCCTTCGGTGCCGAGTGGGAAGCCGAAGAACTGCTCGGGTGTGGTGATGCGCGGGGCCGCGAGGGCGGTCGAATTCAGAACGAGACTGGTGCTTAAGGGCAGGGCCAATGCAAGGAGAGCTGCGGGTAGCAGACCTCTCCTCTTCCAGGTACGCATGGACATTCTCCTTGTGCTTGTCGCCGTGCTGAACGAGTGTCGAATCCCGGACAAGGGTGATTCTTTCGGAGTTCCGACGAGTGTCGAATTCCGGGCAGGGTCAATCACTGCGAGAACCGAATATTTTAACCCCCTTTCATGTATAGAAATATCAGAATGTGTAAGGCCAGGTCAACTTTTTGAGCATTACTTGAGGTTCGCCGTTCGGGCCGCCCGCTCGCCGGACGAACGGCGGCGTGCATCTGGGCGTGAGTGACGCGGCTGACCCTCAACGGCGTCGTGCAGCAGGCCCGCCACGACGGCCTCTGGACCGTGCAGGGCGAGCAGCGCGCCGCCCGCCGGTGGCCGCTTCGCGACCCCTCCCCGCCCAGCTGTTGCGGGCCAAGTCGGCCAGCTTCACGTGGCGGGCCCAGCGGGTGCGCGGCGCCCTGTTGATGACACCGGCGTGGTCGTCAACGGGAGCTGCCAAATCGGGTTAACCAGGAGCAAACGGGCGTGGTCCGGGGCCCTTCCTACGTGGACCGTGGCGAGGGCGAGGTGGCTGTGCCGAACCTGAACGCTTGGAAGGATCGCCGCTGGCGGTGGTGCGGCATCGAGCTGCCGTTCGAAGTCAGCGGCCCGGCGGAGCTGGCCGCCCACTACAGGTCAACAGCTGCGCTGTTCCAAGCCGCCACGGCGGGACCAGACCGGTCTGGGACGCGGCCAACGTAACCCGGGCGGGCCGGGTCCGCCCAGCGTCACTGCCACCCAGATTGCTCTTGAAGCGCCTCGTCAGTTCCGGCCTGGCTGTGGCCGATGCACAGATCTAGCCGCGAAGCGCTCGTTACGTTCGGTGGCAGTTCTCCGGGCTGACTCGCCTCCCGACGTAGCCGATGAGCGGGGGCGCCCATGGCCGTCCGAGCGTGCCAATCCGAATTCCGCTGCTGTTTGGATGGTGGTAACCGATGCGGTCCACCCGGCTGGAAGCCGTAGACCGGTCCGGCCTGCCTATCGCTTATCATGCCGCCTGACTGGCCCTTCGACGAGGACACCCCGGAGGAGTTCCTGGCCGTGGTGGCCTGGGACCATGTCGGGCAGCTCGTTTGGCATTGGGGGCATCACCCGGAGTCGTAGCATCGACAGGCGGTCGTTCGGTGGCGCGTCCTCGGGAAATCCGCCCGGCGGGGGCAACCTTCTGGATCGGCCCTCGGGTAGTACCCGGCGACCCACTAAGAAGGAGAGCCGGTGGCACCCAGCGACACGTTCGCGGAGTTCGTGACGGCCCGATCAGCTCGGCTTCTGCGTACCGCCTATCTGCTCACGCATGACTGGGCGCACGCGGAGGACCTGCTGCAGACGGCGCTGGTACGCGCGTGGGGCGCCTGGGGGCGGATCGACGCCGACCCGGAGCCGTACGTACGAAGAATCCTGGTCAACGTCTACGCCTCCTGGTGGCGGCGCAGGTGGCGCCAGGTCGAACAGCCGACGTCACAGCTTCCGGAACGACCGACGGCCGACGAACTGTCGCACGTGGACCAGCGGGACCAGGTGTGGCAGGCGATCGGCAAACTGCCCCGACGCCAGCGGACGGTGCTGGTGCTGCGCTACTTCGAGGACATGACGGAGGCACAGATCGCAGAGGCGATGGGCATCTCGGTGGGCACCGTCAAGAGTCAGGCCACGAAGGCACTGGCCAAGCTGCGACTGGATGAGTCGCTGATGTTGGAGGCAGCGCACCGATGATCGACCTCAGGGAACTCATGGACCAGCGCTCGGCCCACGCCGTACCGTCGGGCGACCGCCTGGCAGAGGTCCGGCGCAGGATCGCCGTGCGTCGCCGCCAGCGAGCCGCGGCCGGGGGAGCGGGCGCCATGGCGCTGATAGCAGCCCTGGCGACCTACGTCACCATTCCCGGTGGCGAACTGGCCCAGCCCCCGAAGGTCGCCGCCGGATCGGCGACTTCGTCGGCCAGCACGCCGGCTGCCCCGAAGCCGGTGGCGGGCCGCAAGGTCGGACCCTTTACCGAATACGTTCGCGGCTACCACGTCGTCGCCTTCGGCAAGGCGCCCGTGAGCTCGAAGAAGGTGGAATTCACCTGGGCCGTCAACGCGACGGACGTGGCGTTCCTGACCTACTGCCCCGGCCTGCCGAAGGACACGTCGCTCGACCTCAAGTTGGCGATCAACGGCAGCGACGCCGGCTACACCACCGGCTGCAACTCGGAGCTGCACAACGACCCTTCCCCCTACGGCCCGCGCCGTGGTCACGGCTCGCCGTCGGGCCCGACGGCGCCGCCGGGAGCGAGCGTCGGCGACACGGTCACGGTCACCTACACGGTGAGCGGCGCACAGCGCAACGGTCACCTGCCGACGATTCCCACCGAGGGCACCATGTACGTCGCGGTGGCCGAGAAGGTGCCGTTCACGCAGTACCCCCTGCCGCCCCGCCCGGCCAAGCTGGCGCCGCCGAAACCCGACGGCATGGCCGACGAGCCCGGCACCAAGGTGATGCGCAGCGACCCGGCTGATCCGAACAAGCCGGTCACCACCAGGCTGACCTGGCACCGGGGTTTCGACTTCACCGTGGTGCCCCAGACGCCCGGCATGTACCAGGTCTCGGTCAACGGTATGCCTGTGCTCGGCGGAGAGGTCTATGACTACTCCGGTAACGGTCCGAACGTCTCCTGCCAGGTGAAACGGACGGACAAGGGCAGCTGCCTGCCCCAACTCGAATCCGTCAAGGACGGTGACACCGTCACCGTCACCGTCACCGCCCAGCACGCCACCGGGCCGTGGCTGGCCGAGCTGCGCTCGGAGTTCCAGGACCCGTCAGCGCGGGGCTGACCCACGGTCGCCCGCTACTCGGATCCGGATCTCCGTTCACGGAGGCCGTCCCGTTCGGGCCGGCCTCCGTCGTCATTCCCACAAGATTCCAGTCCGGGCCGACCGCCGGCCAACTCAGGTGACCGATCGCTGCTTGTCGGCGCCGGCACGGCTGCGCCCCAGGGCGTCGATCCGCCCCCACCGGCCGGGGATATCCATCAACTCAATGCGGCCCAGCCCTTCTGGCATTGCGGGATCGATCATCAGGTGCTCCCCGAGCGGTTGCAGTCCGAGCATGGTGCGCAGCAGCAACAGGGGTGCCCCCGCGGACCAGGCCTGCGGGCTGCACGCAGTGGGATACTGCACCGGGTCCTTGGTCAGGGCGCGGTCGTAACCGGCGAACGCCTCCGGCAGTCGGCCCCCGAAGTGCTCTGCCGCGTCGATCATCGCCCGAGAGATCCGCGCGGCCTCCTCGTGGAAGCCGTACCGGCGCAGGCCCCAGGCGATGAACGAGTTGTCGAACGGCCAGACCGTGCCCACGTGGTAGCCGACGGGGTTGAACCGGGTTTGGTCCGTCGCCAGCGTTCGCACCCCCCAGCCGGAGAACAACCGTGGGCTCATCAGCAGTTCGGCTACCCGCGCCGCCCGCGAGTCGTCGACGATCCCGCTCCACAGCAGGTGCCCCATGTTCGAGGCGAGCGCGTCGACCTGGGAGCCGTCCGCGTCGAGGGCCAGCGCGTAGTATTCCCCGTTGGCTACCCAGAAGTCCCGGTTGAACCGTTCCTTCAGCTCCGCCGCGTCGCGTTCCAGCCGGTCGGCGTACTCCGGGTCGCCCCAGAACTCCCGCGCCAGCCGAGCCGCCCGAATCTTCGCGTCGTAGGCGTAGCCTTGCAGTTCGCAGGTGGCCCGGGGAAAGCCCGGCAGCCGGCCGTCCCGGTAGGAGATCGCGTCCCAGGAGACCTTCCAGCACTGGTTGGGTGACCCGTGTCGGGTGTTCCGCCGCTGATACCAGACATAGCCGTTGCCGAGCACGTCGGCGTAGGTGTCGACCCAGTCGAGCGCCGCCCGAACGTTTTCTTCGAGGCCTTTCACCAGCTCGACGTCGCCGGACCACCGCTCGTACTCGTCGAGCAGCACCACGAACAGCGATGTGGTGTCCGCCGCCCCGTAGTACACCGCGTACGGTTCCTCCTCGAAGGCCGCCAGCTCCCCGTACCGAATCTCCTGCATGATCTTGCCCGGGTCCCGTTCCCGGAAGTCGTCCAGCTTGGTGGACTGGTTCGTGGCGAGCACCCGCAGCGTCGGGCCGGCCAGCTCCGGCTTGAACGGCAGCGCCTGCAGGCAGGTGAGGATGCTGTCCCGGCCGAACATGGTCATGAACCACGGCGATCCGGCGACCGGCACCGGCTCCCAGAAGAGGAGGGTCCGGTAGCGCAGGGCCGCCAGGTCGACCAGGCTCCGCTCGTACGTCACCGTCAAAGGCCGGGAATCGGCGAGCAGGCGGGGTGCCCCCGCGAGCCACTCGTCTAGCTGCTGGCGCATCTGCTTCTGGGTCCGGTTCGCGTAGCTGCGCAGGCTCTCCCGGATGTCCCGACCGTGCGCCCCGGTCACCACGGCCTCCACCTGCAGGTCGGTGGCCCAGGCGCCGTGCGGCTCCACCTGGATGTCGAAGGTCATCCCGCGCTGGTCGATGGTGGCCGGGGCCGACGACGAGACGATCGTCGCACGGGTGAACTTCTCCCGGTCGTACCTCAGGCGCAGTTGGCCGTCGGTGACCTCGGCCGTCGTCCGGCCCGGCTTCGCCGGCACGCTCGTGGCTTCGAAGAGGTCCGCGAAGTCGCTTTCGATGTCCATTCGGACCCGTAGTCGCACCGGCTTGGCGTCATGGTTGAGCACCGTCACCCGCTCCTGCATGCTCCCGCCCAGCGAGCGGTCCCGGATCACCGTCACCTTGGCATTGACGTATTGCGTCGGTTCGCCGGGCACCAGGAAGAACCGCACCTGGTAGTACTGCAGGTTGTCCACCGAGAGCGAATGCAGTCCTTCGCCATCAACGGTCAGCCGCCACACCGACAGGAACCGGGTGTCGAACGAGTACAGCCCGGTCAGATAGTCCGGCGACGGGACGATGTCGCCGTGGCCGTCGCTGACCGCGAAGGTGTTGCCATCGAGGATGCCGAACTGCCGGTGGCGTCTCCTCTTGCTGTCCTCCCTCACGGGTGTCCGCCGCTGGAAGCGGTCGGCCAGATACTCCGGTGCTGCGGCGGCGGTGGGAGCCAGGACCCGGGGGTCCCGGGCACCGGGCGGGTCAGGCAGCATCCGTTCCAGCAAGTACAGTTTCGTCGAGTCGCCCTCTAACGTGTAACGGCGCCGCAGCACTGCGGCGGCCAGGTTGGTCCGCCCGGTCAGCAGCGCCTTGAAGAACTCCGGGTCGGCGCGCATGACGCAGTCGGCGGGCCGTTTGTCCCTGCTGACCGTGACGGTTCCATTCGTGACCGTGAGATACCAGTGGTCGGTCTGGCCGTCTGCGCTGGCGTCGAGTCGGATCGTCCCGGATTCGTGGGCGCGCAGCGCCCTGGAGGCCCGGCTGGTGAATTCGTCGAAGAACTCATCGGTCAGCCCCACCATCAGGCACGCCCTCCCGCTCCGTGGCCGGCCCGACACCTCGGACGGCTGGCCGTGCCGGGGCTACCCGATTTCCCGGCGATCACACGCGTCGATCAGGTCCGAAGCAACGGCAGCGAGGCGTCCAGGTCGTCCGCCCAGAGCCGGGCGTACGTCTTGACGATGGTCATGTCCACTCCTGTCTGCCGGGTTGCCGAGACACCACGAGCCGGCATCACGTCAGCCCGTCGTCCAGGGACGGAGTTTCTCCGGGTTGCGGATGACCCAGATGTGCTTGATCCGGTCGTCTGCGACATCGAACGCGAACACCGTTACGGTGACGCCCTCCTGCTCGGCCACCAGACCGGGCTGGCCGTTGACCGTGCGTTCCAGGAACGTCGTGGTGCCTTGCGTGCGGTTGGCGATCTCGATCCAGGCGCGGGCGATCTGCTCGGCGCCTTCGATGGGGTCCAGGAAGGCCAGCGCGAGGCCGCCGCCGTCGGCGGTCGCGGTGGCGTCGGGGTCGAGCAGGCCGATGATGGCGTCGATGTCCTTGGCTTCCCATGCTGCCTTGAAGGTTCTGACGATGCCGGCCTTCCGAACCGCCGGGGTCGCGGGTGCCTGCGCCGCGCGGATGCGGCGGCGGGCTGAGGAGGCCAGTTGGCGGCAGGCCGCCGAGGTGCGGCCGGTGATCTCGGCCACCTCGGCGAATGGGTAGCGGAATACGTCGTGCAGGACGAAAGCGACGCGCTCGGCCGGGGTCATCGATTCGAGCACGACGAGGAAGGCCATGCTGACCGACTCGTCGAGGGTCACCCGGTCGGCCGGGTCGCCGGCGGTGCCGCCCGACCGCAGGCTCGTCCACTCGGCAGGTCCGGGCAGTGGCTCGGGGAGCCATTCGCCCACGTAGGTCTCCCGCCGGGCCCGTGCCGAGCCGAGCAGGTTGAGGCAGATGCGGCTGGCGACCGTCGTCAGCCAGGCGCCGGGTGATTCGATGGCGTTTCGCTGCTGCGCGGACATGGCGTACCAGCGGGCGTAGGTCTCCTGGACGGCGTCCTCGGCCTCGGCCAGGGAGCCGAGGAGCCGGTAGGTGAGATTGATCAGCTGCCGCCGCTCGCCCATGACCACGTCCAGGTCCGGCTCGGATCGGTCCCGCCCTGAATCAGCGGTGTCTGGCCCGGTTCGGGTGGTCATGGTGCCGCAGGCTCCTTCGGTCGAATCTGCCCTCTCCAGTCCGACAAGACAGTGCGCCGAAACGTGAGGTGGGCGCGCCGCCTCACATTCCGGAGGGTTGCGTTGTCGACCTGATGAAGACCCCAGCACATCATCTGGCGAACAGGAGACATCATGACCACCCCGATTCCGGCATCGCTTTTTACCGACCCGGCGCCCGCGCAGCGCCTGGAGCGGGTGGCCGCCGCGTTGACGGAACACGGTTTCGTCGTCGAGATCCTCGATGACGCCGCGGCCGCGCGGGCCCGCGTCCAAGAGCTGATTCCCGAGGGCGCCGCCGTGTTCACCGGGGCCAGCGAGACGCTTCGCCTGTCGGGCATCGATGACGACATCAACATCAGCGGCCGGTACGACTCGGTCAAGTCACGGGGGGTGCGCATGGATCGGGCCACCCAGAGGAATGAGATCTGGCGGGCGCTGTCGGTCCCCGACTTCATCGTGGGCAGCGTCGCCGCGGTCACCGAGACCGGCTCCCTGGTGGCCGGCTCCGCCAGTGGAAGCCAGCTGCCCGGCTACGCCGGCGCCGCCGCCCGCGCGATCTGGGTCGTCGGGGCGCAGAAGATCGTGCCCGACCTGCCCGCCGCACTGCGCCGCGTCGAGGAGCACTGCCTCCCGCTGGAGAACGAGCGCGCCTTGAAGGCCTACGGGAAGCCCAGCTCCCTCAACCGCGTGCTCATCCTCAACGCCGAAATCGAACCCGGGCGCGGCAACGTCCTGCTGATCCGCGAGGCCATCGGCTTCTGAGAGCAAGAAACGGCCCCTACGCTGCGGAAAGGTAGCGTAGGGGCTGTTCGTCACCCCGGCACGTGAAAGGGGCGTTCGCCTTGCGGCGCGCCGGTCGTCCAGTCCCAGCGGGTGATCGTGGTGCGCATCACGCGGGCGGCGGCTGACAGGTGGCTGTGGGTGCCCCAGTAGAGGGTGACCGTGCGTCGGCAGTCGGCGCTGTCGACGGTGATCCAGGCGACCGGGGCGTGCGGGGCGGTGCAGCGGGCGAAGGCGGGGACCAGGCCGATGCCGAGTCCGGCGCTTATCAGGCTGGCGATGGCGCTGTGCTCGTCGCTTTCGCAGACGATCTTCGGGGTGAGGCCGTGGGTGGCGAAGAGGCGGTCGAGGAGCCGGCGTAGCCAATGTCCCTTGCGGGCGGTGATGAAGGGCTGGTCGGCGAGTTCGTCGACGGTCACCGTCGTGCGGGCCGCCAGCGGGTGGTCGAGCGGCACGACCACCGATACCGCTTCGTCGAAGAGGTGCGTCGACTCCAGTCCCTCGGCATGGATCGGCTGCGAGGCGATGCACAGATCGACGTCCTGGGCGCGCAGGCGGCGGCCCATGTCCTCCGACGGCGACCAGTGGAGTTCGATCTCGATGGCGGGGTGCGCGCGCTTGAACGCCGCCAGCGGCCCGGTGAGGGTGAGGAAGGTCTCCGACGCCAGTCGCACGGTACCCAGGCCTTCACTGGTGGCTTCGGAGACGGCACGTCGTCCGGCATCGAGCTCGCCCAGGGCGCGTTCGACGTGATCGCGGAAGAGCTTGCCGGTGTCGTTCAGCCGGAGCCGTCCGCTCCGGTCGAACAGCGGCATCCCCAGTTCGCTCTCCAGACGGGCGATGGTGCGACTCAGGGACGGCTGGGCCACGCGCAGCTCGTCGGCTGCCCGGCTCAGGTGTTCCAGCCGCGCCACCACCAGGAACTGCCGGAGCGAGTTCAGCTCCATCATGCCTCCCTGGGCATAACGTCATAGCAATACTGATCTTAGACGGAATAACCCACAAGTCATAGTGTCGACGGCATGGGAAACCACGGAGAAGATGCGATCCGCCGCCAGATCGATGCCATCGCCGAAGCGATCGGCGCTAAGGATCTCGA
The DNA here is from genome assembly GCF_042869115.1 of Micromonospora sp. NPDC007230. Classification (NCBI taxonomy): domain Bacteria; kingdom Bacillati; phylum Actinomycetota; class Actinomycetes; order Micromonosporales; family Micromonosporaceae; genus Micromonospora; species Micromonospora sp. NPDC007230. Next base: position 46,716 of record NZ_JBIAFE010000012.1, read on the forward strand.
GAGCCTGAAACAGGTCTACGCCGCGGACGTCGTGTCCTACGACATCGAGCCACCGCTCCAGCACCTGGGGATCGAGGCGAAGCTCAAGAACTGGGCGCACGTGTTCTTGGTCTTCGAGCGCGCGACGTACGAAGTCCGCGACCTGAGCCTCGTGCTCGGCGACGACCTCGCGCTCGGATACGCCTTCGCCCGCCTCAGCGGCACGTTGAAGAACGGGGCGGCGACGAACGGCATGTGGGTCCGGGTTACCTACGGCTTCCGGAAGACCGACGGCGCCTGGCTCATCACCCACGACCACGTCTCCGTGCCGCTGGACATCCAGAGCGGCAACGGAGTCGTCGACCTTGAGCCCTGAGCCGGAAACGGGAGAACTCTCATCATGATCCTGGTTGCGCGGTCATGACCAACGACCTGGCCTGGGCGCCGCAGACCGGCAACGGTGCAGTCGTCCGCGGGGTGTATGGGAACGCCGCGATGGCGCCGGTCGATCCGCGCGACATCGCCGCGGTCGCCGTCCGCGCCCTGCTCGAACGGCGCGTCGGGAAGGCCCCCGTGCTCACCGGGCCGCAGTCACTGACCCAGATCGAGCGCGCGTAGATCATCGCCGAGGCGATCGGGCGACCGCTGCGCTTCGAGGAGGTACCCCCCGGAGCACTACCGGGAGCAGATGCTCTACCACGGCATGCTCGCCTCCGTCATCGACCAGCTCGTCGCCGGGCCGGCAGCCCCGGGACGGCAAGGTCGCGGACATCTCACCCGCGGTCGAGGAGATCACCGGACGACCGGCCTTCACCTACGAGCAGTGGGCCGCCTGTGCGGCGGCCTTCGACCCGGCACTGGTCTGACGGCCTTCCATCGGATCGCGCCCCGGATCCCCTCCCGGGGCGCGATCGGTCCCATCGAACGAATCGAGAACGAAATCAGGAGGGCGCCTCATGGCGACCGCAGCCGAGCACATCGGCCCGGCCCGCACCGACGCCGCGCACCGGATGAGCCCCGCCGCACGGGTCCTGCGGAGCATAGTCAGCGCGCACGTGGTGGCGATCTTCGGGCAACCCGTGTTCGCCGGCATCTATCTCAGCGGCGACTTCGACGGCCTGCGCTGGCACCAGGTCGGCGCCAACATCGTCACCTCCCTCGGTTACCTGCAGCTGATCGCGGCGATCGTGGTCTGGGCCCGGCTGCGTCAGGCCTGGCCGTGCCTGTCCACGCTGGCCTTGGCGGCGGCCGAGACGGTGCAGTACTTCGCCGGGATGGACGGGGCGCTGTGGCTGCACCTTCCGCTGGGGGTGCTGACCATCGCCGGGCTCGTCGTGCAGTTCATCGCCGTGTGGAGCCGGCCGATCGGGCCGGCCGCCCCGGTCACATCGATCGGGCTGGCCGCGCCGGCCATGCGCGAGGAGGACGACAGTGAGTGAGAACCCTGGAATGACCAGGCGCCGGCTGTTGGGAATCGGCGGCACACTCGGGCTGACGGCGGCCACCGGGCTGTCGACCGCGGCCGCGCTGTCCCGCCGCCCGGCGGCCACCGGCGCCGAGTTGCGCAGCGCCATCCCGCTGCCGGCCGCGTTCCGCACACCGTTGCCGCTTCCTCCGGTGCTGAAGCCGGTCAGCACCTCCGGCAGCGTCGACCGGTATGAGGTGACGCAGCGCGAGACGAAGGTGGAGATCCTCCCCGGTGTCAGGACACCGATGTGGACGTACGAGGGGACGTTCCCGGGGCCGACGATCGAGGCGCGCCGCGGCCGGCCGATCACCGTGACGCATCGCAACGAGCTCCCCGTCCCGACGGTCGTGCACCTGCACGGCGGGCGGAACACGCCGACTTCCGACGGATACCCGACCGACCTCGTCCTGCCCGAAGGCTGGCCAGAGCCCGTCGGCGGGACGTCGGACATGCATCAGATGGCTGAGATGCCCGGGATGGATGGCATGGACTCTATGGACGGCACGAGCGGGATGGACCACATGGCCGGGATGCGCGACCCGCGAGCCGTGGTGACGAGGCTGACCCGGGACTACACGTTCCCGACGGACCAGCGGCCGACGATGCTCTGGTACCACGACCACCGGATGGACTTCACCGCACCCGCGATCTGGCGGGGACTGGCCGGGCTGCACTTCGTGCGCGACGACGCCGAAGACGGGCTCGGCCTACCCGCCGGCGCACGTGAGGTGCCGCTGATGATCGCCGACCGCGCGTTCGACGGTGACGGCAACCTCCAATACCCTGCCCTCGACCCCAGCCTGCGGGACCGGCCGGGTGTCCGCGAGCCCTACCTCGCCGGAGTCCTCGGCGACGTGATCCTGGTCAACGGCGCCCCGTGGCCCGTGCACGAGGTCGACGCAGCCCGGTACCGGCTGCGCATCCTGAACGCCTCCAACGCCCGGCACTACGAGATCGAAGCCGTCACCGACGACGGACGCCGGCTGCACCTCGTCCAGATCGGCGCCGACCAGGGCCTGCTGGCGGCACCGATCACCCACCGGTCCCTGCCGATCGCCCCGGCCGAACGCTACGACGTGATCGTCGACTTCGCGGACGTCCCCGTCGGCGGCCGCGTCAGGATCCTCAACCGGCTCGGCTCCGGCCGCACCCACGACGTGATGGCGTTCCAGGTCGCCCGCAAGGCCTCCGACGACAGCCGCATCCCGCACGTCCTGGCGCGCGATGTGCCGGCGTGGCGCCGGTCGGACGCGGTCCGGGTGCGCGACTTCGCCTTCCGCGCCGGGCGCATGCGCGGCCGCCACGGCTGGCTGATCGGCGGGCAACCGTTCGACCCGGCCCGCACCGACGTGACGGTCCACCTCGGCGACATCGAGGTGTGGCGGCTGATCGCCGACGTCCACCACCCCGTCCACCTGCATCTGGTCGGCTTCCAAGTGCTCTCGCGCGGCGGGCGGCAGGCGCTCGCTCACGACGCGGGCCTGAAGGACACCATCTCGCTGCGGCCTGGCGAATCGGCGGAGATCATCACCCGGTTCGACGGCTATCGCGGCCGGTACCTCTTCCACTGCCACAACGCAGAACACGAAGACATGGGGATGATGGCCAACCTCGAGATCGGCTGACACCCTGGCGGAGGCGTCGCCGTTACGGTGGTCCGGTTGAACCGGTCTGATCGCCGCCGGAGTGCTGTTTCTTGTCGGCGTCTGACCGTCACCCGGCCCTTACTTCTGGTCTGTCATACGTCTCAGGTGAGGTGTTGCCGGATGCGGCGGGGCGGGGTGAATGCGTAAAGGTCGAGCACGCCGGGTGGGTCGGCCAGGCCGGGGCCGCCGGCGCGGATCCAGGCGGCGATGTCGTCGGCGGCGTCGGTGTCGTTGACGAGGCCGAGCCAGACCGGGCGCCCGCCGGCGCGGCGGCCGGCGGGGGAGGGTTGCACGACGATGACGTTGGCGTGCGCGCAGGTGTCGAGGCAGTCGCTGACGCGTACCACCGCGGCGTCTGCCACCGCTTTGCGTAGTTGGGTCAGCTGACCGGCGTGGTCGAACCCGGCGGCGGTGCCGCAGCAGCACCCCCGACAGACCGTGACGGTGCATCCGGCTGTCGCGCCGCCGTCGCGACTGCGGCGGCTCACGGCGCCCCTTCGGTTTGGGCGCGTCGCCAGGCGGAGGAGGCGAGCAGTCGTAGGCCGTTGAGGCCGACGATGACGGTGGAGCCTTCGTGCCCGGCCACACCCAGGGGGAGGGGGAGGTTGCCGAACAGGTCCCAGGCGACGAGCACGGTGATGAAGGTGGCGGCGATGATCAGGTTCGCCTTGACGAGGCGGCGGGCGCGTCGGGACAGGGCGATGGCCGCGGGCAGGGTGGGCAGGTCGTCGCGGACCAGGACGGCGTCGGCACTGTGCAGGGCAAGGTCGGAGCCGCCGCGGCCCATGGCGACGCCGAGGTTCGCGGCGGCGAGGGCGGGGGCGTCGTTGACGCCGTCGCCGACCAGCAGAATCCGACGGCCGTCGGCCTGTACGGCGCGTACCCGGTCGACCTTGTCCTGGGGCAGCAGCCCGGCGTGCACGTCGGTGATGCCGGCTTCTGCCGCGAGGTGCCCGGCGGCACCGGGGTTGTCGCCGGTGAGCAGCATCGGCCTGGCCCCGGTGAGACGGGTCAGCGCGGTCACGGTGTCGGCGGCGTCAGTGCGGATGCGGTCGGCGAGGGCGAGCACCCCGGCGGGCGCCCCGTCGACGAGCACTACCACGGCGGTCCGCCCGGCGGCCTGCGCGTCAGCGGCCACCGTCCGGGCCTGGGCCAGGGCCGTGTCACCGGCGGTAGGCGTGAGTTCGTCGAGCAGGGCGGGTGCGCCCACGGCCACCCGGCGGCCGTCGACCACGGCCCGCACGCCCCGCCCGGGCACGGACGTGAAGTCATTCGCTGCCGGGACCGGCAGCCCGCGGTCCCGGGCGGCCGCGAGGACCGCGGCGCCGACCGGGTGTTCGCTGGCGTGTTCCGCCCCGGCGGCCAGCCGCAGCACCTCGTCGGTGTGCGCGTCGCCGATGGGGCGGGTGTCGACGACGCGGGGGTGGCCTTCGGTGAGGGTGCCGGTCTTGTCGAACGCCACCAGATCGGTATCGGCGAGTTGTTCCATGACCACGGCGGACTTGACCAGGACGCCGTGACGACCGGCAAGGGCGATCGCGGACAGCAGCGGCGGCATCGTCGCGAGGACCACCGCGCACGGCGATGCCACGATCATGAACGTCATCGCCCGCAACAGCGTCGATCGCAGGTCGGCGCCGAAGGCCAGGGGGACGGTGAACAGCGCCAGGGTGGCGGCCACGACGGCGATCGAGTACCGCTGTTCGACCTTCTCGATGAACAGCTGTGTCTTGGCCTTGGTTGCCGAGGCCTGCTCGACTAGGGCGACGATGCGGGCGATGACCGACTCGCCCGCTTCGCGGTGCACACGGACGACCATGGCGCCGGTGCCGTTGAGGGTGCCGGCGAACACCTCGTCACCCACCGACTTGGCCACCGGCAGCGGCTCGCCGGTGATGGTGGCCTGATCCACTTCGCTGGCGCCTTCGACGACGACCGCGTCGGCGCCGACCCGCTCACCTGGGCGTACCCGCACCAGGTCACCGACACACAGTTCGACGGTGTCCACCACCGTCTCGCTGCCGTCGGCGTCCAGGTGCGTTGCCTTCTCTGGGGCGACGTCGAGCAGTGCCCGGACGGAGTCGGCGGTGCGGGCGGTGGCGAACGCCTCCAACGCGCCGGAGGTGGCGAAGATGACGATCAGCAGTGCCCCGTCGAACACCTGCCCGATTCCCGCCGCGCCGAGCGCGGCCACGATCATCAGCAGGTCGACGTCCAGGGTCCGTTCGCGCAGCGCCCTCAGCCCCGCCAGGGCCGGCTCCCATCCGCCGGCGGCGTAGCAGGCGAGATACAGCGCCCACCACACCGGCGCGGGCGCGCCCAGCAGCTGCGCCGCCCCGCCGGCGGCGAACAGCATCGTGGCCAGAGCTGCCCAGCGCACCTCGGTCAGCGCCCAGGCGGCCAACCGCCGGGGTGCCGGCATCGGCGCGGTGGCGGTCGGGCCGGGTGAAGTCGTCGTCGCGGTCACGACGAGGAACACTACCTGCGTAGCTACGCAGATAGCTAGTCAGGTGGGTGGCTGACTACGCAGCCTCCAGTACTATTGGCAGGTGCATACCTCGCTGCCGGACTTTCAGATGCCCGACGACGAGCAGGTCCATCTCGCCGCCGAGAGCTTCCGGCTGCTCGCCGACCCCACCCGCATCAAAATCCTCTGGGCCCTGCTGCAGGGCGAGTCATCGGTCGCATGCCTCGCCGAAATCGTCGGCGCCGCCCCCACCGCCGTCAGCCAACACCTCGCCAAACTCCGCCTGGCTGGCCTCGTCCGCGGTCGACGCGAGGGCACCTTCGTGCACTACTCCGCCGCCGACACCCACGTACGGGCCCTGCTCGCCGAGGCGCTCTTCCACGCCGACCACACCGACCACAACCTGCCCGACCACGGCGGCCCGCACAGCCACGCCATCACCCCGTAACGGGCCTTGAGCCTGGAGGTCGTCGGGACACCCGTTCCCGGTCGCACCCTCGTCCGAGCCAGGGCGAACTCATCGGTCGGCCGGGGTGCCGCCGCAGCCTAATCGCCGAGGCCGCGCGGCGAGCCGGACGGCCTCTACGAGATCGTCGGCCCGGTCGGCGGGTTCATGAAGCTCTTCGGCCTGCGGGTCGACCCGTGCGGCATCGAGGAACAGCTTCGGCGCTCGGGCGTCGAGGCGAACTGCGTCGGCGCGGACCGCGAGGTGGCGGTGGCCGCGACCGGCGGCCACCCTGCGGCGGCCGGCCGCCGACGCGGCCAGGCTGCCGATCCGCGTGGTCCGCGCCCACTTGCCGGCCGACCTGCCCCGGCAGGCCAACGGCAAGCCCGACCTGGTGGCGGCACGCGCCCTCGCCGCGCCGCCACCGACCCGCTGGCACCGGGCACCGATCAGCTCTGCCGGTTCTACGCCGAACTGCCCGACCAGCCGGAGGGCGCAGTTCTGGTTCATCGAGGCGCTGGTCCACCTCATTCTGGTGGCCACCGCGCTGATCGCAGTGCCAGGCGTGGACCGGTGGTCAGGCGGTTTGCCGGTTTCCCTCCGACGTGGTTCGGCATTTGCAGGGTGATCGGCATCCGCGCTGCGCGGGCTGCTCTTCAGCTGTTCATCGGTGTGAGTCCGCCTGGTTTGGCACGTACGGCCGTCGCGGCATGGCAGTGTGACCGGTTGACGGGCCGGCAAAGAGGCAGAGTGGGCTGGCGACAATGGCAGGCACGCCGCGAGGAGCAGTCATGGCCGCTGTTGAACCCGTCCCCGTTCCTTCCGTGTCATCGGTGAAGCGGGACCGGGACGAGGTGTTCGTTGAGTACACCAAGTCGATCTGCCCGGTGTGCAAGATCGTCGTCGATGGCCAGGTCAACATCCGCGACGACAAGGTGTACCTGCGAAAGCGCTGCCCGGAGCATGGCCTGTTCGAGGCGTTGGTGTACGGCGACGCGCAGATGTATCTCGACAGCGCCCGGTTCAACAAGCCCGGCACGATCCCGCTGACCTTCCAGACCGAGGTCCGCGACGGCTGCCCCTCGGACTGCGGCCTGTGTCCGGAGCACAAGCAGCACGCCTGCCTGGGCATCATCGAGGTCAACACCGGCTGCAACCTGGACTGCCCGATCTGCTTCGCCGACTCCGGCCACCAGCCAGACGGGTACTCGATCAGCCTGCAGCAGTGCGAGCGGATGCTCGATGTCTTCGTGGAAAGCGAAGGCGAGGCCGAGGTGGTGATGTTCTCCGGCGGCGAGCCCACGATCCACAAGCAGATCCTCGACTTCATCGACGCCGCCCAGGCTCGCCCGATCAAGGCGGTCAACCTCAACACCAACGGCATCCGCCTCGCCTCCGACCGGAGATTTGTGGCCGCGCTGGGGGAACGCAACCGGCCCGGCCGGCCGGTCAACATCTATCTGCAGTTCGACGGGTTCGACGAGCGCACCCACCGGGAGATCCGCGGCCGGGACCTACGCGCCATCAAGCAGCAGGCCCTGGACAACTGTGCCGACGTCGGACTGACCGTCACCCTCGTCGCCGCGGTCGAACGCGGCCTCAACAACCACGAACTCGGCGCCATCATCAGTTACGGCCTGGCCCACCCGGCGGTGCGCAGCGTCTCATTCCAGCCGGTCACCCACTCCGGCCGGCACGTCACCTTCGACCCGCTGACCCGGCTGACCAACTCTGACATCATCCACCTCATCGCGCAGCAGCTGCCCGACTGGTTCCAGGCTAAGGACTTCTTCCCGGTGCCGTGCTGCTTCCCGACCTGCCGATCCATCACCTACCTGCTCACCGAAGGCGCCCCCGGCACGGCGGACTTCACCGTCGTACCCATCCCGAGGCTGCTCAACGTCGAGGACTACCTCGACTACGTGTCCAACCGGGTCGTGCCGGACTACGCGATACGCGAGGCCCTCGAGAAGTTGTGGTCGGCGTCGGCGTTCATGGGCACCGACACCACGCGCGACCGCCTCGCTCAGACCGCCGCGGCTCTGGACTGCGCCGACGCCTGCGGCATCAACCTGCCCGAGGCGGTCGCGAACCTCACCGACCGCGCCTTCATGATCGTCATCCAGGATTTCCAGGATCCGTACACCCTCAACGTCAAGCAGCTGATGAAATGCTGCGTCGAGGAGATCACCCCAGACGGCAGGTTGATACCGTTCTGCGCCTACAACTCCGTCGGCTACCGCGAACAGGTCCGCGAACAGATGTCCGGCGTAACAGTGGCAGACGTGGTGCCCAACGCCCAGCCGCTGCAGCCGATCCTCATCGACTCGCCCTACGGTTCGAAGATCGCCAGAACCGGAGCCGGGCATCGCCCCGACGGCGAACGCCGCATCGCGCCGGACCGCACCAACGTCGGCCGAGGCATCCGATGAGCGTCCCGATCCAGCCGCATACGGCCGCCGAGGCCAAAGCATGCTGCGCCGCCACCTACGGCTCCGATGTGGTGGCCCTGCTGCTCGGCGACTCCTACCATCCCGGTGGCCTCGCCCTCACCCGCCGGCTGGCCGACCGGCTAGACCTGCGCCCCGGGGAGATCGTCCTCGATGTCGCCAGCGGCCGGGGGACCACCGCTCTCGCGCTCGCCACCGAGTACGCCGTCGACGTCACCGGCGTGGACCTGTCCGACGCCAACGTCGCCCTCGCCACCGACACCGCACAGGCCGCCGGCCTCGCCGACCGCATCGGGTTCCAGATAGCCGACGCCGAACGGCTACCCGCCGCCGCCCAGTCGGTCGACGCGGTGGTGTGCGAGTGCGCCTTCTGCACCTTCCCCGACAAACCCACCACCGCCGCCGAGTTCGCCCGGGTGCTGCGCCCCGGCGGCCGGCTCGGCATCACCGACGTCACCGTCAATGCCGAACGGCTCCCACCCGAGCTCGCCGGGCTGGGGGCGCGGGTCGCCTGTGTCGCCGACGCCCGCCCTCTCGACGGGTACGCGGCCCTGCTGAACGGGGCGGGGCTGACCATCACCCATACCGAACGCCGCGACGACGCGATGGTGGCCATGATCGATCAGATCGAGGCCCGCCTGGCTCTCGTGCGGATGACCGCACGAGCGCGGGCCGAGGCCCTCGGCGTGGACTTCGACCGCGCCCCGGCGGTGCTGGCCGCCGCCCGAGCCGCCATCGCCGACCATGTCCTCGGCTACGCCCTGCTGACAGCCGTGAAACCGCATTGACAGCCAACGGTGACCTCCCCGGCGCCGAACAGGAGATCGGAGGCGATCATGGCAGCACGGCTCGGCTGGACCATCGCGGCCATCACCGCGGCCGCAGGCGTGCTCGGGTACCGGGCGCTGGTCTCCGGCCAGCTCACCCTCGAGCTGGGTATCGGCTGGCGCACCCGCGCCCTCGGGCCGCAGGTGCTCGACATCGCGGCACCCCGTGAGCTGGTCTTCGACGTGATCGCCCAGCCCTACCTCGGCCGGCCCACGGGGGCCCAACGGGAGAAGATCCAGGTGCTGGAACGCGGAGAGGGAATGGTCCTGGCCGCCCACCGCACGCCCGTCGGCCGTGGCATGGTCACCCAGACGGTCGAGACGGTTACCCTCACCCGCCCCGACACCGTCGACTTCCGCCTCGTGCGCGGCCCCGTGCCGCACGTTCGGGAACGCTTCTCCATCACTGACCACGGCGGCCACACCCGACTGGAGTACACCGGCGAGATGGGCACCGACGGCTGGGCGCTCGGCGCCGGGTGGGCGGCGGTGGTCGCGCGGCGGTGGGAGGCGACGGTCGCCGACGCGCTGGCCACCGTGAAATCCGAGGCCGAACGCCGGCACGAACACGGTCAGGGCTAGGGCCGTACGGGCTCGGCGGCCAAACGTCAGCCGTCTGGCGCTAGACGTCGGGGCTGCGCTGCTGCGGCGGCGGCTCAGCCGCCCCTGCTTGGCGCCCGGATCGCACGACGTGCCTCGTCAGGGGCAGCGGCGTTGCCGCGACGTTCGCAGCGGCGAGGCTTGTCGTTGCCCAGGCCGTGCCCGACAAACAACTTCGTGGACCACTTCCAGCCCGCGCGCTCAACTGCCCCACCAGCACCAGCACCAGCACCAGCACCAGCAGCCCCAGCGCCCGGCAGCACTGCCGGCGGCGTGCTGGTGACTCCCGCGCCTACCAGGGGGTATTCTGCGGGCATGGCCGACAGGAGCCCCGACACCGGCGCCCGCAGCGAGGAGATCCTCGCCGCCGCCGGCATCGTCGTCTCCGACGAGGGGAAGGCTCGCGCGCGCCGCCGCTTGGACGAGGCCCGGGAGCGGTGGACGGCGGAGCTCGACGCCCAGGCTCGCGAGCAGCTTGGCCTGCCGGCCCGCGCCGCGTGACCGAACCGGCCGTCCGGGTCGTCCTCGACGCCTCCGCGATCATCGCCTTCACCCGAGGGTCGATCGACGTCGGTGAGGTGATCGCCGAGGTCGCCGACGAAGAGAACTGCGTGTTCGGGCTGCCGGTACTGTGCGTGGCCGAAGCCGCCCGGATGGTCGTCGACACGGACCGCCTGCAGCTGCTCGTCAACCACCCGATCGCCGAGATCCTCTCGCCGCCGCCGGACAGCTGGGAGGCCCTCGCCGTCACCCTCGACACGGTCGGCAGGGTCGACGCCGCCACCGCAGTGCTCGCCGCGATCGACCTCGGCTGCAGCGTGCTGACCGGCCAGCCCGGCCTGTACGGCGGCATCGCCGGCGGCGGCCCGGTCATCCCAATCTGACCCAGGTACTACACGGCGCGGGTCCGCCACCGCGACGGCGAGCCAGGCCCGCTGTGCACCGGCCAACGCGGCCGGCTCACCATCTCCAGCATCACGCAAGTTCCCCGATCCGCATCTGGTGCCTCCTGTCGTCGCGCCTTGACCTTCCCCTGCATTGCAACGTTCAGTCAGGTACGGGTAGAGCCGTGCCGGCCAGTCGGTGGCGCGTGATGCCACCGGGGCCGTTTGTTAGGAGGGCTGTGATGACCGCGGCAGCAGATCGCGCAGCAGAAGGTCGGGTGGCTGTCGACCTTCGTTCGGTGCCGGACTGTCCGAACCTCGCGCCGGCTCGGCATGAGCTGCGCGCGGCGCTGGCCGACGTCGGTCTGCCCATCACGGTGGTCACCGAGGTCGTAGGGGGCTACCCGTCTCCGTCGATCCTGGTCAACGGCGTGGACGTGATGGGGGCACCGGCGATGGTTCGGCGGCCTGTCGCTTAGATCAGCCTACTGGCGAGGGCATCCGCGCTGCCCTGCGCCAGGCGATAGGCGCCGCACCCGCCACCCCAATGAGGAGCAGAGCCGGGTGGATTCCCGCGCGCAGCCGGACAATGCGATCCGGACAGATCGGCCCCGCCGCGCCCGAGCAGCTCCCCGACAGCCTCCGGCAGGTGCATCGAGCGATCCTGCGTCACCTCGCGCCACCGGGACTGCCCCCACTGACGCCGACATCCGCGCTGGCGCCGGCGCGGCGGACCACCCCGCAAATCCCACCCATTGATGGCGGAGAACCTCTTGACAGGTTTCTTCAGGGCGGGCAATGCTGGCCGCTCGCGATTCCTGGTCAAAGGAGATCGGCGTGACCGCTTCCCATTCCCTTCAAGCGTCTGCCGCGGGCCGGTTCCGGTGGCGGTTGACGCGGAGACGGCTGATCGCTGTCACGGCAGCCATCGCGTTGCTTCCCGTCGGCCCGGCCGTGCCGGCGGCGGCGGACCCGCAGACCACTCCGAACGGACCGTGGTCCGGAGAGAAGTCTTCTAGCCTGGCTGCGATCCACAGTTATGACCAGCTTTGGTCCACGCTGCGACAGATCGAGAACCGCGCCCAGGGCTCGTTCGACCTCTCCGCCGCGCCGCTGACGAGCAACACTGGCCGGGAGATCCCGGTCGTGACGGTCGGTGATGGACCTACGTCGGTGATGTACATCGCCAACCAGCACGGCGACGAGTACGTCGTTTCCGAGGCGATGATCAACCTGATCCGCAAGATCAGCGGTAACTCGCAAACGGCGCTGGCGTTGCGCGAGGCGCTCACCATCACCGTCGTACCCCGCGTCAATGTCGACGGGTTCGACGCCGACGTCACCGACCTGGCGGGACGCACCACACCGTGGCGGCAGAACTACGACCCGAGCTGCACTCAGGCACCGTGCGACCCGTTCTACGAGGTCGGGCGAGGCTACGACATCAACCGCTACCACTCCTACAGCAGCAACGCGTACGACCACCCGTACAAGGCGGGCGACGACAACCTGAACCCGGTCCCGGAGGCCATCGCGATGCGCCTGCTGTGGGAACAGCGGCGACCCGAGTTGGTCCTCGACTTCCACCACCAGGGCTCGTACGTCGATGAGCAGGGCGGGCTCATCACCGGCTCGACGATGTGGCCCAATGCCGAGGCCGAGGCGGAGCGGCTGGGCATAGCCGATGAGTTCGCGGACACGGTCACCCGGTCGAAGCGGGCGGTGTCGGTGCTGCTGACTTCGCTGGACCAGTACGGCTACGCCAACATTACGCGCTACCCGAGCACGTCCACCCCCGGCATCGCCCGGAACGCCTACGGGCTACTGGGCTCTGCCTCGGTGCTGTTCGAGATGCGTGGCGACATCGACGCCAAGTCCAACGGCTACATTGCCAAGACTGCCGAGGTGGCGGGGATGACGATCCTGGAGGCGGTTGCCGACGGGTCGTGGGAGACCGCGAGCCTCGAGCCGGTTGAGAACATTCGGGAGCGCGGTCCCTCCGTCGACGACCCCCACGAGTGACACCTTTGCGCTTCTTCGAGGGGCCCCGTGCGTGTGGATTGACGTCCCGGCGCGGGGCCCGCTCGTAACGAAATGCCTCAGCGAGATCTGACTGGATCCATGCCCAGCAGCTGCGTGACCTAGGCCCGTAACTGCTCGACCGCACATTCCAACGCACGAAGAACACGTACAGGTGTGGGAGGTTGAGCGGGCAGTCCACATGAAAGAAGTCACAAGCGAGCGTGGTCGACGCCTGGGTGCGGAGGAACCTTCGCCAGGTGGTGTGGTCACGGCCTAGCGGCGCTGGCGGTACGCCGGTGCGGTCTCGACCCCCAGGACGACCTGCGGAACGATCTGCGCGCGCTGATGGACCGTTTCCTCTCCAGCGGGAGAGCACTTTCGCTCGTGCCGGACGTGGTTGTGCGCGACGCTCGCGCGCAGCGCCAGCGGGATAGTCCCCTTGTTCGGGTGGGGAACACCGCGGCGCCCGACACCCAGGGATTGTTCGTGGCATGGAGGGTGTCGATGAAGTCGGGTAGCGGGCCTTCGCGTCGACCCGTCTGGCGGTGACCAGTTCAGCTCCGCGCCGCCACGCCAGCAGGATGGTGAAGACGATGATCAAGATGAGTAGCGCCAATCAGCCACCATGGCCGACCTTGGCCAGGTTCGCAGTGAAGAAGGCCCGCTCGATGCCGCCAAAGACGACCGCGAACAGCACCACGCGCCGGGTGAACCAGTGCCAGAGCGTCCGTAGGACGACCAGGAAGAGGGTCGTGGTGATCAGGAAGGTGCCATGACCGCACGAATCGCGGCACCGTCCGATGACTTGCGGGCAGAAGTCCGCGAAAAGGTCAGGTAAAGCGCCGTCCCTCGTCCCGTCGGTACGCCCATCCGGCGATCCCCGCCAGCACCACGATCCAGACGCCGAGCATGACGACGGAGACTGGGTTCGGTCGCCAGTCGGTGACCGCCGCCCACATGAGTTCCACCGCGCCCCGGGTGGGCAGGTAGGGGCGATCGCCTTGATGAAGCCGGGTGCGTCGTCCGGGTTGGAGAGCAGCCCACCGCCGAAGGCGAGTGGGAAGAAGACGAGCTGTGCAACCACGATCGCCGCCTTGCTCGACAGCGAGTATCCGATGGCCAGGCCCATCAGAGTGAACGGCACGGAGATCACCGCGACGGCTCCGACGGCGAGCAGGAAGTCCAGCGGGGCGACCGTGGCTGCGGTGGCCACTGCGGCGATGACCACCGCGGGCAGCATCGACACGTAGGTCAGGACCAGGCCGGCCAGGATTCGACCGGCGGGGCCGGCAATGGACCTTCACCGCGCCCTTCTCGTTCACCGGCGAGGACGGCCAGCGCGGAACGCCCACCTGGCCGCTGGTTGTGGCGGGCGACGACGAACGGACCAAGACCCTGAACGCCAGCAGTGACAACGACCAGAGGGCCGAATGGAGTGCGCGCTCGGGCGTGGGTTCAGACGTCTTCGATCTTGAGTTGTCCGACTGGTAGGCAACCGCGCGGAGCGGTCCTGGGATTCTAGGGATCAGATGGCGGCGTCGTGCCAGCCACGTGCCAGTAGCCGGTACCCCGGACGGGCACGAGCGGGCACGAGCCGCGACCCACTCCCTGCCGCCAGCAGGCGTTTCGGGAATCTCGGGGCGGTGATTTTCGTCCTTCCAACCTGCGGCTACGACCCGGCGGTGGGCCAAAACTGCGGGCGGGTGTGAGGAGCCGAGATGAGGGTGCCTCGCGGTTCGGGTGCCGGTAGTCCGCGGGGGCGGCTACGGGGCGGGGTGCCGCTGCCCGTCACCGATGAAGTGGAGCGGTCGATGCGGATTGCAGCGAGCGGTACGGCGCCGGGACGGTGCGACCGTCGGCCTTCAGCCCCTTCCCCGATGCCGCGAGAATACTGTATCGTTCGATACAGAAACGTGGAGCGAGAGAGGGGAGGGCTCAGGTGACGCGTCTGGCCGGCAAGGTCGCCCTGGTGACTGGAGGAAGCCGGGGCATCGGAGCAGCGATCGCGGCCCGCTTGGCGCAGGACGGCGCCGACGTGGCGCTGACCTACCTGAGCGCCGGAGAGAAGGCCAAGGCCGTCGTCGCCGCGATCGAGGAGGACGGCCGCAAGGCATTCGCCGTCCAAGCCGACAGTGGGGACGGCGCGGCGGTCGTGGCGGCGGTCGAGCGCGTGGTCGCCGAGTTCGGCCGGCTCGACATCCTGGTCAACAACGCCGGCGTCTTCCCGTACGCGTCGATCGAGGACGTGTCGACCGAGGAGGTCGACCGGACCCTGGCGGTGCATGTGCGCGGTGTCTACCTGGCCACCCAGGCGGCGGTGCGGCAGATGGGCGACGGCGGCCGGGTCATCAGCATCGGTAGCTGCTTCGCCGAACGTGTCCCGTACGCCGGGGTCAGCCTGTACGCCATGAGCAAGAGTGCGCTGATCGGCATGACCCGGGGCCTGGCCCGCGACCTCGGCCCGCGTGGCATCACCGTCAACGTGGTGCACCCGGGCTCGACCGACACGGACATGAACCCGGCCAGCGGCGACGGCGCCGACCACGAACGCAGCTTCATCGCGCTGGGGCACTACGCCGAGCCTGCGGACGTCGCGGCCACGGTGAGCCACCTCGCCGGCCCGGACGGCCGGTACATCACCGGCGCGTCGATCGCCGTAGACGGCGGATTTGCCGCCTGAGTCCGTCGTTCACGGCCTCCGACCACGGGTGCCGAACCGGCGCTCGTGCGCGGCGGCCGCCCACTCCGAAGGGAACACCCCGTGGCCTGGATCATTCTCATCGCCGCCGGCCTGCTCGAGGTGGTATGGGCGACCGCGCTCAAACACACCGAGGGGTTCACCCGCTTCTGGCCTTCGGCGCTGGCCGTCTCCACCGCCGCGCTGAGTTTCGTGCTGCTGTCATGGGCCATGAAGAACCTGCCCGTCGGGACCGCGTACGCGGTGTGGGTGGGCATCGGTGCCGTCGGCGTGGCCGTCGCCGGTATCGTCGCCCTGGGCGAAAGCGCCTCACCGCAGCGGTTCGCTTTCCTCGCCCTGATCCTCGTCGGGATCATCGGACTCAAGGCCGTGGAGGGCTGAACGGCTCAGCGGGACCCCGGCCCCGCCGCCTGCCGGCCTTGATTGGCAGACTCCTCCGCGGCAGCCGGGCAAGACCGACCCGCGGTTCGCCGGATCGGGGGATCCGGTGTGGGATTGAAGCGGTTGCCCGAGTTCACCGGTGCACGGTGCGGCGGTTCCGAGCCAGGAAAGGACGCAGACATTGGGTACGCGAGGACGGCCACGTACCTTCGACCGAACCGCTGCCCTCGACCGGGCCATGCAGGTTTTCTGGGAACGCGGCTACGAAGGCGCCTCCCTCACGGACCTGACCACGGCCATGGGCATCGCGTCCCCCAGTCTCTACGCCGCATTCGGAAACAAGGAGGCGCTGTTCCGGGAGGCGGTCGCCCATTACAACGCCACCCACGGCGCCGTGCCGCAACGCACGCTCGAGCAGGCACCGACCGCCCGGGCGGCAATCGAAGCGCTGCTCCAGCACAACGCGTACGCCTACGTGGAGCCCGGGCATCCGACCGGTTGCCTCGTCCTGTTGGCGGCGACGACCGGCGCGGTGGAGAACGACCACATCCGGCAGTTCATGGCCGCATGCCGGACGGAGGACCTGGCCACCCTGCAGCGGCGCATCGAGCGTGGCGTGGCCGAGGGCGACGTGCCGCCCGACACGGATTCCGCCGCCCTGGCCCGCTTCATCACAGCGGTGCTCCAGGGCATGTCCGCACAGGCCCGCGACGGGGCCGACCAGACCGCGCTGAACGACGTCGTCACATACGCGATGGCCGCGTGGGACGCCGTGACAGGTAGGCCGATCGGCGCCGCCGACAGTTGAGCTATGCCGGCACCGGACACGGTCAGCGTGTGGAAGCCACACATATCCACCGAGTGCGCATCCACCGGGTCGGGTTTGCGGCCGTTGCCGGTGGCGAACACCCGCACCTGCGCCGACAGCTTCGCCGGCCCGTCCACCATCGTCTCACCGTCGTGGACCAGGCGGTGAGCTACGGCTTGACGCCCAGTACCGGACACGGCGCATCGAGCAGGATCTGCCGGGCGGTGCTGCCGAGCAGGAGCTTGCCGACCGGGGCCCGGTGCCGGAGCCCGATGACGACCAGTGCCGCATTCGTCTCTTCTACGACACGCAACAACTCCTCTGAGGGTTCTCCCCGGCCCACCTCCTGTACCACCCGATGCTGGATGCCCGGCTCGGCGAGCAGCCGTTGGAGTTGTTGAGGTGCTGGCGGCTGGCCAGGTTGCGGTCGACGTAGGCGTCGCCGCGGCTGACGTTCACGACATACAGGGAGCCGCCTTGCAGGCGAGCCTCTTCCACGGCGGCGCGAACTGCTGCCTCGCCGGCGGGAGTGGGTGTGTAGCCGACGACGATCGTGGTGTCCGGAGCCGGCATGGCCGTCCTCTCAGTCCTCATCGGCGAAGGCCAGCTTGGTCGTGCCCTCGACGGGTCGACCGCGCAGTCGGGCCACCACCTTGGGTGCGTAGGGGAGCAGCAGCGCCAGTAGGGCGAGCGCCAGGATGGCGACGGTGAGCGGCCGGTGCAGGAATACGGTCAGGTCGCCGTTGCCGATGCTCAGCGCTCGGCGGAACTGGTCTTCGAGTTCCGGCCCGAGGATGGCACCCAGGATCGTGGGTGCGATCGGGAAGTCGAACTGGCGCATGAGGAAGCCGACGACGCCGATGGCGTAGGCGATCAGGATGTCGGTGATCGCGCCGGAGACGGAGTAGATCCCGAGCGTGGCGAACACCAGGATGCCGGCGTAGAGCAGCGGCCGTGGGATCTCCAGCACTTTTACCCAGAGCCGGATGAGCGGGAGGTTCAGCGCGAGCAGCATCACGTTGCCGATGAACAGCGATGCGATGAGCGCCCAGACCAGGTCGGGGGACTTGTCGAACAGTTGCGGTCCCGGCTGCAGGTTGAAGATCTTGAACGCTGCCAACATCACCGCGGCCGTCGCGGAGGTCGGCAGGCCCAGCGTCAGCAGCGGCACGAGTACGCCGGAGAACGAAGCGTTGTTGGCGGCCTCCGGCCCGGCGACGCCTTCGATGGCGCCCTTGCCGAACTCCTTGCGGCCGCGGGACCGTTGTTTCTCGTAGGAGTACGACAGGAAGGTCGGCAGTTCGGCGCCTCCGGAGGGCAGCACACCGAACGGGAAGCCGAAGGCGGTGCCCCGCAGCCAGGGCGCCCAGGAGCGCTGCCACTGGTTGCGGCTGAGCCACGTGAATCCGCCGGATGCGGGCTCGAGCGGGGTCACCGAGCCCGGCCGGGTGCGGCCCTTGACCAGGACGTACAGCGTCTCGCCGATCGCGAAGAGGCCGATGATGAGCAGCACTGAGTCGATCCCGTTGAACAGCATCGGGCTGTCGAAGGTGAAGCGGGGCTCGCCGGAGACGCCGTCGAGGCCGATGAAGCCGATCGAGATACCGAGCAGCAGGGACGCCAGTCCACGCACCAGCGAGCGGCCGACCAGGGAGGTCACCGTGACCAACGCCAGGATCATGAGCGCGAAGTAGTCGGTGGCGCGGAACGAGATGGCGATGCCGGCCACCGGCTTGGCGACGAGAGCGAGCAGGACGGTCGAGATCAGTGCCGCCACGAAGGAGCCGATCGCCGCGGTTGCGAGTGCGGCGCGGGCCTGCCCGCGTTTGGCCATCTCGTGGCCCTCGATGGCGGTCGCGACGGACGCTGACTCCCCGGGCGTGTTGAGCAGGATCGACGTGGTGGACCCGCCGTACATGGCGCCGTAGTAGATGCCGGCGAACATGATGAACGCGGGGATCGGGTCGTCGAAGTTGTAGGTGACCGGTAGCAGGAGAGCGATGGTCACTGCGGGGCCGATCCCGGGCAGCACGCCGACCAGCGTGCCGAGTGTCACCCCGATCACCGCGAACAGCAGGTTCTCCGGCGACAGGATCGTCCCGAATCCCCCGAGCAGTTCAGCGAAGGAGCTCACAGGCCCAAAACCCCTTCCGGGAGATGCACGCCGAGGGCGCGCGTGAAGGTGAGATACACGAGCAGTGACAGCGCGACCGCGACGATCAGGTCACGGAACCATTGGCGGGAGCCCATGGCCCGGGACGCGCCCAGGAAGAACAGGCTGGTGGCGATCACGTAACCGAGCGGGTCCAGCAGGTAGGCGTAGATCACCAGCAACACCACCAGGGCGGCCGCGCCCAGCATGTGGGTGAACCGCTCGGCCGGCAGATTGTCGGCACGCCTGACAAGCCGTGAGACCTGCTGCCCCAGGTAGATGAGCGCCAGCACCGTCCACAGCGACGCGACCACGAAGGGCATGAATCGCGGACCGCTGGGCTCGAAGCCGCCTCCCTTGATGTTGAAGGTCTGCGCGAGCATGAGCACGCCGAGGGCCAACATGACCATTCCCACCAGGAGCGGACCGACCGGCGAGCGCCCGGCCGCGCTGTGCTCCTCGGCACCCGGCTGGTCGGGCTCCGCTTCGTGCACCGCGATCTCCGGGTTCCGTACGGTGGCGCCCCCGCGGTCAGGGGCTCCGCCGTCCGTCGGGTTCGGGTGACTCACAGCCCGAGGTCCTTGTACAGCTGCTCGACGCGCGTTGTCTCGCCCTCGATGTACTGCTGTGCCTCGTCACCGGTCTTGTAGAAGTCGTCCCAGCCGTTGGTCTTGAGTACGTCCTTCCACTCCTGGGTTTCGTGCAGCTTGTCCACGAGGTCGGTGACCGCCTGCTTGTCCTTGTCGGAGAGGCCCGGTGCGGCGACCACGGCGCGCCAGTTGCTGAAGTCGACGTCGTAGCTGGCGTCCTTGAGGGTGGGGGCGGGCTTGCCCGCGACCTCCTGCGGCGTTGCGGTGCTGATGGCCAGCAGGCGCATCTTTCCGGACTCGATCTGGCTCTCGAACTCGCTGACGCCCGAGACCCCGACGCCCACGTCGCCGGACAGGATGCCCGCGGTGGCCTCACCGCCGCCGGAGTATCCGACGTACTTGAGCTTGCTCGGATCGGCGCCGGCGGCCTTCAGCAGCTGGCCGGTGACGAGGTGGTCGGAGCCGCCGGCGCTGCCGCCGCCGAACGTGACCGACGAGGGGTCCTGCTGGTAGGCGTTGACGACGTCCTGGATGGTCTTGTACTTCGAGTTTGCCGGCACGACGAAGGCCTCTGCCTCGGCGGTGAGGGTGGCGATCGGCGTGGTGTTCTTCAGGGAGACCGGCGAGTTCGCCCGGGTGAGCGCGCCGATCATGACCAGTCCGGTCATCATCAGCGCGTGCGGGTCGCCCTTCTCCTTCTGGAGCTGGGCCAGCCCGGTGGCGCCACCGCCGCCCGCGACATTGAAGACCTCGACCGGCTTGTTGGCCAGGTTCTTCTTCTGGATGACCTGCTGCATGGCCCGAGCCGTGGAGTCCCAGCCACCGCCGGCCGCCGCCGGCACCATGAAGTTGATCGTCTTGGACGGGTACTGACCCGATGACGACCCGCCGGCGTTCTGGCCGCAGGCCGCCAGCGCGGTGCTCAGGGCCAGACCCGCCGCGATCGCGGCAGTACGTCGAGTAGCCGGGCGCCGAACCGCACGCATGGCCTTCCTCCTCAGGGGTGATGGTGCTGGTGGGGGTGGGTGAGTGCCGTCACGCTAGCGCAAGCAAACCGCTGTGTGAACCCCCCGGACCACGTAATGGTTTAGGGAATCGAGAAGGCCGAGTTGTCGGACAGGATTGACTCGGCTAAACCATCTGGCGGTACGGTCGTACCGCCACGCAGTTGATCCAGGAGGCGTTATGGCCCGGTCCGACGAGACGGAACCGCACGACGGTGGGGTGCGCAGCATCGCCCGCGCCATCGACGTGCTGGCACTGTTCGACACCACGCACCCGACCCGCACACTCCGGGACCTCGTGGCCGCCACCGGCCTGCCGAAGACGACCGTGGTCCGGGTCTGCGCGACCCTCGAAGCCCGTGGCCTGCTGCTCCGGCCTAGTGAGACGACCTACGCACCAGGGCCCGCCTTCCTCAGGTGGGCCCATCTGGCAGCGTCGCTGTGGGACGTCTCGGACCACACCCGCGCGATGATGCGCGAACTCGTCGACCAGTGCGGTGAAACCGTGAACGTGTACGTCCGGCAAGGCACGGAGCGGGTCTCCATCGCGCAGGAGGAGGGAACCGCGACGGTACGCAGCGTCGTGCCGCTCGGCGTACCGATGCCGTTGTCACGCGGCGCGACGGCGCGCGTGCTGCTGACCGGCGCCCCGAACGGGCTGCTGGAACGGCTCGCTGCGGCAGAAGGCCTCGACCCAGAGGCCCTCGCCCGCACGGTCGCATCGACACGCGAGACCGGATACGCCTTCAGCCACGGCGAACGTGAACTCGGAGCCTCCGCCGTGGCCGCCCCGATCGTGGCCCACGACGGCCGGGTGCTCGCCGCCCTCTCGGTCAGCGGCCCCACCTCGCGGTTCACCGCCGACCGCATCGCCGCCTACGTCAACGCGGTGGTGACCGCCGCCCAGCGGATCAGCGACCAGGGGCTCGGCAGCGTGGAGGCATTCCTGTGACCGGCACACCCCTGCTCTCCGGGGTCCGTGTGCTGGACCTGACCAACGTGCTGGCCGGCCCCTTCGCCGGCTACCAGCTCGCCCTGCTGGGCGCTGACGTCATCAAGGTGGAAGTGCCCGGCACCGGTGACCTGGCCCGCCAGTTGGGCGCCGACGCCGAGCTGTCGCGGCAGGGACTCGGCATCTCCTTCCTCGCTCAGAACGCCGGGAAACGCTCGGTCACCGTCAACCTCAAGAGCCCGGCCGGCCGAGAGGTCTTCGAGCGACTGCTGGCCGGCGCCGACGTGCTGATCGAAAACTTCCGCCCCGGCGTGCTGGAACGACTCGGCTTCGGCTGGGAGCGACTATGTGACCAATACCCGGGGCTCATCTACTGCGCGGTGTCCGGATTCGGCTCGACCGGCCCCGACAGCCGGCGACCGGCCTACGACCAGATCATCCAGGGGCTGTCCGGCATCATGAGCGTCACCGGAACGCCGCAGACCGCGCCCCTGCGGGTCGGTTACCCGGTGTGCGACTCGATCGGAGGCCTCGCAGCCGCGTTCGCGGTGGCGGGTGCCCTGGTACGCAAGCAGCGAACCGGCCAGGGAGCCTTCCTCGACGTGAGCATGCTCGACGCCGCATTGAGCACCATGGGCTGGGTGGTCTCCAACTACCTGATCGGTAACCGTGAACCCGAGCCGATGGGCAACGAGAACCCGACGTCGGCTCCCTCCGGGACGTTCGCCACCGCCGACGACATGCTCAACATCGCCGCGAACCGGCAGGAGCAGTTCGAGGCGCTCTGCTCCGTTCTCGGCCGCGAGGAGCTGCTCGCCGACCCGCGCTTCCGTACCCGGGAGGACCGGAAGCGGCACCGGGAGACCCTGCGGGAAGAGCTGGAACTAAGCCTGCGGAAACGTCCGGCCCGAGAGTGGGACGAACTGCTGGCCACCACCGGGGTGCCCGCGGCCCGGGTGGTATCGGTCCCCGACGCACTGGCATCCCACCAGGTCACTCACCGTGGGCTGGTCTCCGAGGTGCCGTCCCCCGCAACCGACGGTGGCACCCTCCAGGTGCTCGGCCTGCCCACCCACATCGACGGGTCCCCGGTGAGCCCCAGCAGCCGACCACCGCTGCTCGGCGAACACACCGACACGGTGCTCGCCGAGCTCGGGTTCCGAGCAGCGGACATAGCCAGGCTCCGGGCGGAGGGAGCCGTATGACCGACGCACACGCGGCAGCGCGTGCCCGAGTCACCACCGCAGACGCCACCGCCTGGTGGTCAACCGCGGTCTCCGACATTGAACCGGGAGTCATCCGGCTGCGCGGCTATCCCGTCGAACAGCTGATCGGCTCGGTGTCCTTCCCCGCCATGGCCTATCTGCTGCTGCGCGGCGAGCTACCGTCCATGCCACAGGCCGAACTCCTCGAGATGGCCCTAGTCGCCGCCGTCGACCACGGCCCGCAAGCCCCCTCGATCGCGGCCGCACGAATGGCCGCCACCTGCGGGGTCGGTCTCAATGCAGCGGTGGCCACCGGCGTCAACCTGCTCGGCGATGTGCACGGCGGCGCAGGGCAACAGTGCCTGCAACTGCTCGACGCGCTGGTCGCCCGCTCCGACGTCCCGCTCGACGAGGCCGTCTGCGACGTCCTCGCCGACTTCCGAGCCCGCAAAGCCCACGTACCCGGATTCGGGCACCGGTTCCATCCACGTGACCCACGCCGGGATCCACTGCTCAACGCAGTAGCGGAGCGAGTCGCGGCGGGACACCTCGCGGGTAGCCACCTACGCGCCGCCCAGGAGATCGAGCGCTGGCTGAGCGAGGGCCGATCGCGTCCGGTACCGATGAACATCGATGGCGCCACGGCGGTGGTCTACGGAGAACTCGGCTTCGAGCCCGAGCTGGCCCGCGGCCTGTTCGTTCTCTCCCGCTCGGTGGGCATCCTCGCCCACGCATGGGAGGAGCGCGGCTCAGGGCGACGGATCAAGGGCCCGCTACCGCCGCCACTACTCGCGGACTACGACGGCCCGGCTCCCCGTGACATAGCCCTACCCTCATCCCAACATCCATCAGGAAAGTACGTACAGGGGACCGGCCGTACAACCGAACTGCCTCCTGACAATGGCGTGGGCAGCAAATAGCCGGCTTAATGTCGACATTCGGACATTGGCTGATGCAAGGTGAGACGACCGAGCCGAAGGAGCGTTCACATGTCCGTGCGTCCCGCTGTCCACCTGGCCATACCCGTCGACGACCTGGAAGCCGCACGCCAGTTCTACGGAGATGTCCTCGGGCTTAGCGAGGGACGGTCCACCGGACACTGGGTCGACTGGGACCTGCACGGCCACCAGTTGGTGACCCATGTGGTCTCCGGTGGCACTGCGCCTGCCGATAGCAGCGAGGTCGACGGGCACGCGGTGCCTATCCCGCACTTCGGGCTGCTGCTGTCGACCGACGATTTCCACGCGCTCGCCGACCGACTCCGCAAGGCGGGCACCCAGTTCGTCATCGAGCCCTATCGCCGCTTCCCCGGCGAGCCGGCGGAGCAGTGGACGATGTTCCTCCACGATCCGGCCGGCAATGCGCTGGAGTTCAAGGCGTTCCGCGACGAGTCCCAGGTCTTCACGCGATGAGGCGCGTGCTGGTAACAGGGGCTTCGCGCGGGATCGGCCGGGCCGTGGCCCTGGCAGAGGCTGGGCGGGACCGACGGCCTGGCAGCCGTGAGTCCACAACAGTATCTCGACGACGCCGGTGAGCTGCTGATCCGACCACCGTCGAGCATGCGTCGCCCACCCTATCCGCCCGGCGGCAACGGCTTGACGCCCCCGGAAGCCCAGCCCGCGTCGCCGCCGCCGGTCGGCTGTATCCGGGTCGGCGGCGCGCGGCGAGCTGGGCGGCCGAACTCCACGAACAACGCCCACTGATAAGGGTCCGGTTCCGGACAGCGTCCTCCGCGTGGCGATGTTAGCGTCGCCGCCACCCCCTCGGATCCCCGCCCACCGTCACACCTCCTGTACGGCGGGGGCCGCTGCCTCGTCGGGAGCCGCAATGACCTCGATCAACGCCAGCGCCGACGTGGCTCGGGCCACCGAGCGGCTGCGCCCCGTGTTCGGTGACCGGCTACTGCTGCCCACACACGATGGGTTCGCGTCGGCTAGCCGGATCTGGAACTGTGCGGTCACGCACCGGCCCGGCGCGATCGTCCGGTGCCTCGACAACGACGACGTACGCGCCGCCGTGCTGACCGCCCGCGAGTACGACGTGCCGCTCTCCGTACGCGGCGGGGGCCACGACTGGGCGGGGCGGGCGCTGCGCGACGGCGGGTTGGTGCTTGACCTGTCCGGCATGCGGCAGGTGGCGGTGGATACCGGGGCGGGTACGGCCACGGTCGGGGGCGGGGCGCACATCGGCGATGTTTCCGGCGCTGGGCAGCAGCACGGCTTGGCCACGCCCACGGGGACCGTACGGACGGTCGGGATGGCCGGTCTGACTCTCGCCGGCGGTTACGGTCCACTCTGCGGGCGGTACGGGCTGGCGGTGGACAACCTGCTGCGCGCCGATGTCGTACTGGCCGACGGCCGCCTCGTGACCGCCAGCCCAGATGGCGACGCCGAACTGTTCTGGGCCTTGCGCGGCGGCGGTGGCAACTTCGGTGTCGTCACCAGCCTGATGTACCGGCTGCACGAGCTGCCGACCGTCCTGTCCGGGATGATGCTGTTCCCGTTCGCCCAGGCGGCCACCGTGCTGACGGGGTACCGCGAGATCGTGGCGACCGCCGCCGACGAGGCGACGATCATGGCGGGGTTCCTGCCCAACCCGGACGGGCCGCCCCTGGTGTTCCTCTGTCCCATGTGGAGCGGAGCCGACCTCGCCGAGGGCGAGCGGCTCATCGCGGGGCTGGAGCGGCTGGGCAACCCGGTCATGAGCCAGATCGCCGCAACGCCGTACCACGACGCGCTGAGCATGTTCGACGGCGCCATGCGTGAGGGCAACCACTACCGGCTGCGTACCCGCTGGCTGTCTCACCTGTCCGAGGCCGCCGCCGAGGAGCTTACTGACGCCGCCGCGCAGATCGCCTCACCATACTCGGCCATCTCCATGCACCACTTCCACGGCGCCGCCGCCCGAGTGGGCCAGGCCGAGACCGCCTTCGGGCTGCGCACGGACCACCTGCTTGTCGAGATCGTCGGGGCGTGGGCGCCGGAGGACGCCGAAGCGGGATACGGCGACTGGGCCGACCAAACGTCGCAACGGTTGGCGCCGCTGGCGTTGCCCGGCGGTTACCCGAACCTGCTCGGCGCGGATGAGCCCGAGCGGGTCCCGCCGAGTTACGGCCCCAACTACGAGCGGCTGGTCAGCGCCAAACGCCGCTACGACCCGGACAACATCTTCGCCTCCGCCGTGCCGACCCTCGCGGTGTAGCCCTCTCGATCAGGCCGCCCCGCTGACTTTGCCCATGCGCTCTTGAGGCTGGGCGGCCGATGGCCGGGTAGGCGTGCCGATCACCAGGCGCAGGGCGCGTAGTCCTTCAGGAAGCAGCCGTACAGGTCTTCGCCCTGTTCGCCGCGGACGATCGGGTCGTAGACCCGGGCCGCGCCGTCGATCAAGTCCAGCGGGGCGTGGAAGCCGGCGTCCGCGAGCCGCATCTTCGTCGGGTGGGGCCGCTCGTCGGTGATCCAGCCGGTGTCGACGCTGGTCATGAGGATGCCATCGGTCAGCATCTCCTGGGCGCTGGTGCGGGTCAGCATGTTCAGCGCAGCCTTGGCCATGTTGGTGTGCGGGTGCCCCGGCCCCTTGTAGCCGCGGGCGAACTGGCCCTCCATCGCCGACACGTTCACCACGTACTTGCGGCGGGCGGCCGCTGCGGCCATCGCCGATCGCAGCCGACTGACCAGCACGAACGGCGCGGTCACGTTGCACAGCTGCACTTCAAGCAGCTCGATCGGGTCCACGTCGTGCACCCGCTGCACCCAGCTGTTGACCGGGTCGAGGTCCGGCACCAGGCCGCCGGCGTCGATGGCGGTGGCTGCCGCGATCCGTTCCGGCGAGGCGGAGCCGCTGGTCAGCGCCAGCGCGGTGAGCGCGTGCGGGGGGATCGCAGCCGCCTGCGGCGAGGCGCTCAGGTTGCCCGCCAAGTCGCCCCGGCCGGCTGGTTTGGCGAACGTGATCATCTCCGGCAGCGGGCCGTCCGGCAGGGCGGCCGCCTCCGCAGCGACGAGCTGCGCGTACGCCCCGGGTGTGCGGCGGACGGTCTGCGCCGCGTTGTTGATCAGGATGTCGAGTGGTCCCTGGCCGCTGACCGAGTCAGCGAGGGCGGTCACCTGGGCCGGGTCGCGCAGGTCGATCCCGACGATCCGCAGGCGGTGCAACCAGTCCCCGCTGTCGGGCATCGCGACGAATCGGCGGACCGCGTCGTGCGGAAACCGTGTGGTGACCGTGGTGTGCGCGCCGTCGCGCAGCAGCCGCAGCGCGATGTACATGCCGATCTTCGCCCGGCCGCCGGTAAGCAGCGCGCGCCGGCCGGTCAGGTCGGTGCGGGCGTTGCGGCGCTCCCGGTTGAGCGCGGCGCAGGGCGGGCAGAGCTGATGGTAGAAGGCGTCCACCTCGCGGTAGCGCTGCTTACAGACGTAGCAGCCGCGCGGCTTGTGCAGGAAGCCGGCCGTGGCACCCACTGTGGGGGAGGCGAGCGGGATGCCCTGGGTCTCGTCGTCGATCCGGCCCGGGGCGCCGGTGGCGGTGGCCGCCGTCACCGCGCGGTCGGCCGCCGTGATGGCATCCCGTCGTTCCTCGCGTCGCCGCTGCTTGATCATCTTGTAGAGCCTCGCGGTGGCCCGTTGCACCCGCACGACGTCGGGGTGATCGGGAGGGAGGTCCTCCAATGCCTCAAAGACGCTGAGACAGGTCTCCAGCCGGGTCGGGTCAATGCCGGGTTGACCGGTTTCGGTAATGTTGTCCGCCGTCATGCCGTCGCTGTCTCGTCCCGTTCCCTGCGCCGGATCTACCCGGCCCGCCCCAAGTCCGACCCGGAACTGTACGCGCACCGGGGGTCGAAGGTGCTTCGAGGTGCAGCCGCAGCGCGTCCCACGCCGCCGTGGTGAGCAGCCGGACTGTGGACGAGGAGCATCGCCGGTTCGGCGAGCACAGCTCCATCCTGGTACAGCCGGATGACGCTCCGGATCGCCTGAACAGATGAGCGGTCCGCATCTGGTCGGCAACAGGTCGACGGTCGGCAGGGGAGTGGTGTGAGACGTCGAGAGGCGTTTCCACTGCCAGTACGGCAGCCGCCGTTCGTGGTCTTCGGTTGAGTGGTGTGTCTGGTGGTCTTTACGAGTTCGCTGCTTCGAGGATGGCGGTGAGGGCGTCGATGGTCTGCTGCTCCTCGCCTTGGTCCGTCTCGGTCGTCCATCCTTGATGCTATGGCCCGCCGGGACCGGCCACGAAGTGCAGCGCTTCGAGCGCGGGCGTGGCAAGGTCCGGCACTGGCTCGGGCAGTATCACCCCGCTTGGCTCTTCGGGCACTTGCGGAAGGCGGTGCTGTAGGTGCTCGCCGCCGGGAAGGGTAGCGGCCACGATGACGTTCTGCTCACGCCTCACGTCCCAGCACGTAGAATACCTATTTTGCAGGTAGGTAAAGTGGGTTAACGTCGCCACCGTGACTGGCCAGGATGCCCTGCTCGACCGCACCGCGCTCGCGGTGTCGCGGGGATGTTGCCGTGGCTGGACCACCACGTGCGGCTGCTGCCGCTGAACGCGCATCCCCGACTTCTCAACCGCCGGGAGCGAAGGCTATCGCCCGAAGTTCGGCCTCATCGCCGTCGACCGCGAGGACAACTTCGCCCGGATACCGAAGCCGAGCGCGGACGCGTTTGCCAAAGTGGCGGAGACCGGCCGCCTGGACGCGACTGGCTCGGTGTAATGCGCCAGGGCCAGGAGGCGGCCTATCCCCGCTGCTGGCGTACCCGCCGGCCGAGGGCGACGGCCAGGTCGTACGCGTGCTGGGTGGGTCCGAGGTGGGCGATCCTCTTGCCGACGATCTCGAATGCGGTGCCGTGTGATGGGGTCGCGATCGGTACCGGCAGGCCGCCCTGGACGGTGACGCCCCGGTCGAAGCCCATCAGCTTCATCGCGATCTGGCCCTGGTCGTGGTACATGGTGACCACGCCGTCGAAGTGGCCGTCCCGAGCCTTGATGAAGACCGTGTCGCAGGGGTACGGCCCGCTGGCGTCGATCCCTTCCGCCCGGGCGGCCTCGATGCCGGGCCCGATGTGGTCGATCTCCTCGCGGCCGAACTGGCCGTTCTCGCCGGCGTGCGGGTTGAGCGCGCAGACGGCGAGACGGGGTGCCTCGATCCCTGATCCTTTGATCACGTCGTCGAGCAGGCGGATGGCCGCGAGCACGGAGCCGGCGTTGATCCGTGCCGCCACGTCCTTCAGCGGGATGTGCGACGTCACGCGAGAGGTGACCAGCCCGGGTACGAAGTTCAGCTCTGAGGTGGTGCCGGTGTAGTCGAGGTTCTTGGCGAACCAGCGAAGTTCGTCCTCCTCGTGCATTCCGGCAAGGTGCAGGGATGCCTTGTTCAACGGGGTGAACATGATCGCGTCCACCGTGCCCGCCTGGTAGAGGCTCAGCGCCTTGCGCAGATCGCTCATCACCCGTTCACCGGCCTCCCGGCTGACCGTCCGCCGCGCCACCGGCCGCCCGGACAGGTCGCTGCCGACGAGCACGGCGTGACCCGGAGTGGCCACGTCGGCCACCCGGACGTCCGCGCCGAACTCGCCGGCGACCGCCTTGAACTCGGCGGCGTCGCTGAGCACGTGCACCTCGGCCCGGTCGAGGTTGCCGGGCGTGGCCAGCAGTCGGACGGCAAGCTCCGGTCCGATCCCGGCCGGGTCACCCAGCGTCAGGGCGATCCGGGGCCGGAGCTCCTCGGCGGTGGTCTGCGGCATGTGGTTCCTCTCCTGCATCCCGGTGCTCGTCGCGAGCACACACGGGCAGATTCATGTTTCCTATAGGATCAAGGTTGCTGTCTCGATGCGTCAAGCCCCGGGTTCGGCGAGCGGTCAGCTCTCCGCCAACGAGCGGGCCCGTACCCCCAGCAGGTGGGCCCGCATGGCGTCCTCGGCTCGCTGGTCGTCGCCGGTGGCGATCGCCTCGAGGATCACTCCGTGCTCGGCCACCGCCTGGTCCACGTCGGTGAGCCCGTGGCCGAGCGACTGGCGCATCCGGTGCACCTGGGGGGAGAGGCCCTCGGCCAGCTGCAACAGGTACTGGTTGCCGCAGTGGTGCAGGATCACCCGGTGGAACGCCCAGTCGGCGGTGTAGTACCGGCGGATGACCGGCCAGCTCGTCTCGTCGCTGGTGGCCCGTAGGCGCTTGACGTATTCGGCCGCCATCACGTGGTCGGAGTGTGCGGCCTTCAGCTCCAGCAGGGCGCCGTCACTCATCGGAACGGCGCCGCGGACGGCGGCGACCTCCAGGATGGTGCGGGCGTCGACGAGCTCGGACATGCGGTCGGCTGACAAGGGCGGCGCCACCCGGTAACCCTTCAGCGCGGCCCGGGTGACCAGGCCGGTGTGCTCGAGCTGCACCATCGCCTCGCGGACCGGTGTGGGCGAGACGCCGAGCTGCCGGGCGAGGGCGTCAATGCTCAACGACCCGCCCGGCTTGACCCGACCCTCCAGCAGCAGTTCCAGGATCGCGTCGTAGACGCCGTCGCGCAGGGCGCGCCGCTCGACCGCGCGGCCCAGGTCGGGCTCCAGCCGGGCGGAATTCGGGGTCGTCGGGGTTGTCATGGTGGCTGAGATCCTACCGGTCCCACCTCTAGACACGGGGCGCATGGTCATGGATCCTACAGGATCTAGGCGCAACGGTGCGGCAACGCCGTGGCAACGGGACGGCAATGACCCGGCGACTTCGATCGGAGACAGGAATGGTTTGGACGGCAGAGCAGTGGCCCATCGGCGCTGCCCTGATCCAGTTCCCCGGACAGACCCGAGCGGGGACGAGTGTCCAGGACGCCGGCCCCGCCGAATGGGCCCGGGTCTTCACCGAGGTCAGCGCCTGCGGGTTCGACCACGTCGACATCACCGACAGCTGGCTGCGTCCGGGGGACCTCGATGATCGTCAGCGGGCAGAGCTGGCCGGCACGCTCAAGGAGTGCAACCTCGAGGTCACCGCCATCTCCGTCGTCCGGCGCAGCATCCTCGACGCCCGCGACGGTGAGGCCAACCTCCGGTACGCGTTGCGCACGATCGAGGCGGCCGCAGCCATCGGCACCAGCGTGGTCTGCCTGGGCCTGCACCGTCCACTGACTGCCCGGCAGCAGGCGGCCCAGTGGTTCTGGACCGAGCCCGGCCCGCCCGACACACAGCAGGACAGGGCGAGCTTCGCGCTCGCGGTCGACCGGTTCACGCAGATCGGCCAGCACGCCGCCACCTTCGGTGTCGCGCTCTCCCTCGAGATGTACGAGGACACCCTGCTCGGCACGGCGGAAGACGCAGTTGCGCTGGTGGAGGCGATCAACCTGCCGAACGTCGGGCTGAACCCCGACATCGGCAATCTCGTCCGCCTGCACCGGCCCGTACCCGACTGGGAGCAGCTACACCTCAAGACGCTCCCGTACGCCAACTACTGGCACATCAAGAACTACTACCGCGACCACGATCCCGCCACCGGCGCGTACTTCACGGTCCCGGCTCCGGCCGAGTCGGGCCTGATCAGCTACCGGCGCGCTATCGAGATCGCCCTCGATGCCGGCTTCCAGGGCCCGATATGTGTCGAGCACTACGGCGGTGACGGATTGGGCGTGTCAGCCCGCAACCGCGACTACCTGCGCGGCCTTCTCCGGACGAAGCTCGGAGCCGTACGATGACGCGCCTGGTCAACGCCGCCGCAGAGTTCGCCAGGGAAGCGCTTGAAGGATTCGTTGCCGCCCATCAGGACTACGTCCTCCCGGTTCACGGCGGCGTCGTGCGCGCCGCGGCCACCCCGCCCGGTCAGGTCGCGGTCGTGCTAGGTGGCGGCTCCGGGCACTACCCAGCCTTCGCCGGCTGGGTCGGCCCGGGGTTCGCCCACGGCGCCGCGTGCGGCAACACCTTCGCCTCGCCAGCGGCGAACCAGATCCACTCGGTCGCCCGCGCCGCCGAAGCCGGCGGCGGCGTCATCCTCGGCTTCGGCAACTACGCCGGAGACGTCCTGCACTTCGGCCAGGCCGCCGAGCGGCTGCGCGCCGACGGCATCGACGTTCGCACCATCGCAGTGGTCGACGACATCGCCTCGGCCACGTCCGAACAGCGGCACCGCCGCCGCGGTGTCGCCGGTGACCTCATCGTCTTCAAGATTGTCTGCGCGGCGGCCGAGGCAGGCCTCGACCTTGCCGCCGTCACGGCGATCGGCCAGCGCGCCAACACCGCCACCCGATCCTTCGGCATCGCCTTCGACGGCTGCACCCTGCCCGGCGCCGACCACCCCCTGTTCACCGTCGACGGCGGACAGATGGCCGTCGGGCTCGGCATCCACGGGGAACCGGGGATCGGCGCGAAGCCGCTGCCCAGCGCCGACGAGGTGGCGGATCTGCTGGTCGACGAGATCCTCGACGAGGCCGGCGCCGATGGATCGGGCAGCCGGGTGGCGGTGCTGGTCAACGGGCTCGGGTCGATCAAGTACGAAGAGCTGTTCGTCATCTACCGCCGGGTCGCCCACCGGTTGCAGCGGGCCGGTCTGACCATCGTCCGCCCGGTGGTCGGCGAGCATGTCACCAGCCTGAACATGGCCGGGCTGTCGCTGAGCCTCACCTTCCTCGACGACGATCTGGAGGCGTACTGGATCGCTCCCGCCGACGCGCCCGCCTTCCAGCGCCGTCCGGCGCCGCAACACCCGCCCCGCCCCGTGCTGCCGGCTGCCCCGATCCGGCCGCGCCTGCGGCCGGCACCGCCCGCAGCGCAGCTGGGCGCCACCCGGGTCGCGCAGGCCTTGGCCGCGGTCCGAGACGTCGTGCTCGCGCACGAGACCCGGCTCGGCGAGATCGACGCGGTGGCCGGCGACGGAGACCACGGCATCGGCATGGCGCGGGGCAGCATGGCCGCCGCCGAGGCCGCCGCGGCGGCGGTAACCGAGCAGGCCGGGGTTCGGGGACTGCTGGTCGCCGCCGCCGACGCCTGGGCCGAGCGGGCGGGCGGCACGTCGGGTGCGCTCTGGGGCGCTGCCCTCACCGCCGCCGGCGCCGCGCTGGACGACGATCAGCTACCGACATCCGGTGACGTCGTCCGCGCGGTCACGGCGGCCGTCGAGACGATCGTCCGGCTCGGCGGTGCGCAACCGGGCGACAAGACCATGGTCGATGCCGCCGTGCCGTTCCACCAGGTCCTCACAGCCGAGACGGCGGCCGGAGCATCGCTGGCCGCCGCCTGGTCGGTCGCCGCCGCCTCGGCGACCGCTGCCGCCGAGGCGACCGCTCGGATACCCGCCCGGTTGGGCCGGGCCCGCACCCACGGCGACCGCAGCATCGGTGCCCCCGACGCCGGGGCGATTTCCTTCGCCCTGATCGTCACCGCCCTCACCGACCACGTCGCCACCGATCAGCCTGGGGAGCAAGGATGACGCTACGAATCGTCGTCGGCGCGGACAGCGCCGGTTTCAGCTACAAGGAGACCCTCAAGGCGGACCTGGCCGCCAACCCCGCGGTGCGGGAGGTCATCGACGTCGGCGTCGCCTCCGGCGAGGACACCGACTACCCGCACGTCGCCGTCGCCGCCGCCCGCCTCATCGTCGAGGGCACCGCTGACCGTGCCCTGCTGGTGTGCGGGACCGGGTTGGGCGTCGCCATCGCCGCGAACAAGGTACCCGGCATCCGGGCGGTCACCGCCCACGACTCGTTCTCGGTCGAACGCGCGATCCTGTCGAACAACGCCCAGGTGCTGACCTTTGGCCAGCGCGTCATCGGGCTGGAGTTGGCCCGCCGGCTGGCCAGGGAGTGGCTGACCTACTCCTTCGACCCCACCTCCGCCTCCGCGGCCAAGGTCGCCGCGATCTGCTCGTACGAGGGGGACTGACGGCATGGTCCGGTGGATCGGCACCAGCTGGAAGATGACCAAGACTCGGGCCGACGCGGCAGCATACGCCGAGGCGCTGCGAGCGGCGGTCCCGCCGGGTGGCTGGCCCGGTGTCCAGCCGTTCGTGATTCCCCCCGCCACCGCGATCTCCGTGGTCCGGGACGTGTTAGGACCGTCGTCGCCGATCATCGTCGGCGCACAGAACGCGCACTGGGCCGACGCCGGCGCCTGGACCGGGGAACTATCGGTGCCCCAGGTAGCCGACGCCGGGGCGACGCTGGTCGAGATCGGACACTCGGAGCGGCGCCAGCATTTCGGCGAGACCGACGATACGGTCAACCAGAAGGTCCAGGCCACGCTACGGCACGGCCTCACGCCGCTGGTCTGCGTAGGGGAGCCGGCCCAGGTGCGGGCCGCCGGCGGGGCCGCCGAGTACGTGCTCCGGCAGACCGCCACCGCCCTGGATCAGGCGACAGGGCCGTCGGCGGTGCTGCTGGCGTACGAGCCGGTCTGGGCGATCGGCGAGCAGGGCCGAGAGCCCACCGTCGCCGAGGTAGCCGAGGTCACCGAGGTACTCGTCGCCGAGTACGGCGACAGAATCTCCGGCGTGCTGTACGGCGGCTCGGTCAACGCCGCGAACGCCCGGCAACTGCTGCAGGCACCCGGCGTACGCGGGCTGTTCATCGGGCGCAGCGCCTGGCCGGTGGACGGCTACCTCCGGCTGTTGCGGATCGCAACGGACGTGGCACAACAGGCTGAACCGGAAACCGCGCGGCGCTAGCCGTACGCGCCGGCGTGGGATCCCGTGGCCGGAGCGGTGGGCCCACACCCCTTCATCGCACAGCACACACGCAGCCCCACCCACCACCACACGAAGGGTTCATCATGAAGAGCAGTACCTCCCTGCTGGCCGCAGTCGTGGCCGCCTCGGTCCTCTCGACCAGCGGCTGCAGCAGCGCCAACGGACAGCAATCGGACGGCGGATCGTTCAAGCCCAGGGGCAACGTCACGATGGTCGTCCCGTTCGGTGCGGGCGGCGGCAGTGACGTGTCCGGCCGGTCGATCGCCGCCGGCCTGGAGGCGGTGGCTCCCGGCCTGCACGTCAACACGGAGAACCGGGACGGCGGCTCGGGCGCGGTCGGCTACTCCTACTTCCTCAGCAAGAAGGGCGACCCCAACTACCTGCTGCCCAGCGAGACCGCCCTGCTGGCCCTGCCACTGAACACCAAGGTGACCTTCGACTACACCTCCTTCACCCCCATCATGAAGATCGGCGACGACTTCACCCTGGCCGTCGTTCCCACCAACTCCCCGTGGCAGACCTGCGCCGACGTGGTGAACGCCAGCAAGACCGGTCGGGTGCTCGCCGGTGTCTCCGGAGCGACCAGCCTCGACAACGTGGTCTTCACGCTGACCGAGCAGGCCACCGGCGCCAAGTTCGACCGTGTTCCGTTCGAATCCGGCGACGAACTGCTCGCGGCGCTGCTGGGCAACCAGATCCAGGTCGCCTCCCTCAACCCCGGCGAGGTCGTCGAGCAGCTCAAGGCCGGCAAGCTCAAGGCGCTGTGCGCCTTCTCAGAGAAGCGGTACGACTACCCCGAACTCAAGGACATTCCCACCGCCAAGGAGCAGGGCGTCGACGTCGCGTACGCCCAGTTCCGGGGCATGATCGCACCCGGTGGGATCAGCCCGGAAGCCAAGCGGTTCTGGATCGACGCGAGCCGCAAGTTCGTCGAGTCCGACAAGGCCAAGCAGTACATCGCCAGCAACTACCTACAGCCGAACGCCCTGTTCGGCGACGACTTCACCCAGTACCTGAGGGACAACAACGACCTGCTCAAGAAGGCGCTGGGTAAGTAGGTGAGCGCGCTGACTCGGCTTCGCGGCAGCGGCGAGGCAACGGCGTACGCCGTCCTCGCCCTGCTCGGCCTCGCCGCCGCGGCGGGAGGCCTCTCCTACGGCGTGTTCGTCGACCACGGCCGGGTCGGTCCCGGCTTCCTCCCGGTCGTCGCCGGCGGGCTGACCGCTCTGCTGTGCGGCTGGATCGCGGTCCGATCGGGGGTCGAGCCCGCCGGTGAGACCGACGCGGCAGAGCCTGCTGAAGCGCCGGACGCCGACGACGATATCGACATCACCGGGCGCAGCCGCCGGGAGCGAGTCCGCAACCTCTGGGCGGTGTTCGCGCTGACCTTCGGCGCGATCCTCCTGGTGCAGGTCGTCGGATTCCTGGTGGCGTTCGCCGGGCTGGTTTTCGTGATCTCCACCTGGATCGAGCGGCAGTCGCTGGTGCGATCCGCCCTCATCGCCGCGCTCACCGCCGCACTGATCTACGGCGTGTTCGGACTCTTCCTCAGAGTGCCCCTGCCCGGCGGGCTGCTCGGACTCGGTACGGAAGGCTGATCGGTGATCGACAACGTTCTGCTCGGCTTCCAGACCGCGCTAACCCCCGAGAACCTGCTCTGGTGCTTCGTCGGCGTCCTCGCCGGCACCGTGATCGGGCTGCTCCCCGGCCTCGGATCAACCACCGGCGTGGCCGTGCTCCTACCACTGACCCTGGACTTCGAGCCCGTCACCGCGCTCATCATGCTCGCCGGGATCTACTACGGCGCGCAGTACGGCGGAACCATCACCTCAGTACTGATCTCCACCCCAGGCGAGGCGTCGAGCGTCGTGACCACCCTCGACGGCTACCAGATGGCGCGTAACGGCCGGGCCGGCGCAGCGCTCGCCATCGCCGCGATCGGCTCCTTCGTTGCGGCGATCTTCTCCCTCGTCCTGCTGATGGTGCTCGCACCGCCCTTCGCGGGCTTCGCGCTGAAGTTCGGCCCGGTCGAAAACCTCGCCATCATGATCCTCGGCCTGGCCACCATCGTCAGCTTCTCCGGCGACTCACGAACCCGCGGCTTCGCGATGGCCGCCGCCGGCCTGCTGCTGGCGACCGTCGGCCTAGACGCCGGCACCGGCACCTCCCGCTTCACCTTCGACAGCATCAACCTCCTCGGCGGGATACCGTTCGTGGAGGTCATGATCGGACTGTTCGCCGTCGGCGAGGTCATGTACCAGATCCGCGTCGGCGCCGCCGCACCGATCCGCACCCGGTTCCGCGACCTGCTGATCACCAGAACCGAACTGCGGCGCAGCATCGGCCCGATCGGACGCGGCAGCATCCTGGGCTTCCTCCTCGGCTGCCTCCCTGGATCCGGCTCAACGCTGGCCTCCTTCATCGCATACGGCGTGGAGAAGCGGGTCGGCAAGAACAAGGATCAACTGGGCCGCGGAGCGATCGAAGGGGTCGCCTCACCGGAGAGCGCCAACAACGCAGCCGCAAACGCCAACTTCGTACCAACCCTCACCCTCGGCATCCCCGGCGGCGGCACGACCGCAGTCCTCCTCGGCGCGTTCACCATCTACGGACTGCAGCCCGGACCGCTGCTGTTTGAGAGCCAGCCGAAGCTCGTCTGGGGCCTGCTGGTGTCGTTCTTCATCGGCAACGTGATGCTGCTGGTGCTCAACCTGCCGATGGCACCGATGTTCGCCCAGATGCTGCGCATCCCATACGCCTACCTGTATCCGATCATCCTGTTCACCAGCTTCGTCGGCGCCTACTCCATCGACAACAACATGTTCAGCGTCTGGGTCGTCTTCGCCGCCGGCATCGCCGGATACTTCATGCGGCGCTACAACCTCCCAATGGCACCGCTGGTCCTCGGCCTGGTGATCGGCCCGCTCTTCGAGAAGGCGCTCACCCAGACGTCGGCCCTCGGCAACGGCAACCTGCTGATCGTTTTCACGCACCCGATCGCACTGGTGGTGCTGGCCATGGCCGTCCTTCTGGTGGCCGGCCCCTGGCTGATACGACTGCTCCCGCACCGCAGCAACGCCTCGCCCAAGGACCGCGAACCAGTGGGTGTCTGACAGACCGGCGGACGTTCGGTGGGCGGTCGGCAAGGCCAACGGTGTTCGTGTCCAGGAATGGCGCCTGTCCCGGTGACCCACGGGCCAGGCGCCATTCCTGTCCGGGCTGCCCGCTACGACGGAAGAAAACGACTCAGTCAGTCACGTTGGGCGCTGCATTAGGGTGCGAGGGTGACGAGTACCCCCCGGGAAGCGGAAGCGCGCATCGGTCCGATCGGCGCGCTACTCTGCCGACTGGCGTTCCTGGCCATCTGCCTGCCCGGACCGGTCCTGCTCGCCGCCGCTGTGACGTCAGATCCACTGCGGTCGCCCGCAGACTTCTGGGGCCTACTCGCTGGTGACGTACTGGTGACGATCGTCGGTGTCGGCTTCGGCGTCTTCGGCTGGCGGCTGGTCACCCGCTCGCGCCGCGACGCGCGTCGGCTATCCGCCGCTGGTGTCGCCGCGACAGCGGAGATTCTCGCGGTGGCGAACCACCTGGGCGGAGAGGATCCTGGGCTGGAACTCCACCTGCGGATCAGCGGGCCCGGGTTCGCCACGTTCGAAGCAGACACGATCCGCGCCGACGACCCGGCCCTCGTGCCCGGCGCGTTGCTGGCCGCCGTCGTGGACCCCGCTGATCGCCTCTTTTCGATCACCTAGCGGCCGCACGAGAACGCCGCCCACTCACTGAGCGGTTTCATCCTGAGTAGCGGCTCGTCTCGATACGGACTAGGGGTGATGGCCTGGCCGGTGGTCGGTGTCTGACTGGTTGGAGTGGTGCTGGTCGGTATCGCAATGGCTGGTTCGGTCGACGAGTTCCCGTACGGCCTCCTGGTAGTGGGGTTGTGTGTGATAGGGCCAATGGCGCTCGACTGGTGGTGGGACGGTGTCCGCCGGGTCGATGGTCAGGGCGCGGGGGTCGCGGAGTCGGATGTCGACATGGCTTGCTGCGGGGTTGTCGCACGTGGGCTTGGCGGCGCGGTGGTTGAAGATGGGTCCGCCGATGGGGTCGGTGTCTCGCCAGAGGTTGTGCCATCGCCAGTCGAGCCGTTCGCCGAGGTCGCACAGCACGTGTTGGCCGAGGTAGGCGGGGTAGAGGCGGGCGTAGATGCGTCCGAGTGGGCTGCCGTGGGTCAGCAGCGCCACGTTGGGCAGGGTGGCCGCGGGCAGTTGGAGGACGGTGGCTGCGGCGAGGACTGAGCCGTGGCTGTGTCCGGAGATGACGACGGGGCCTCGGGCGGCGAGGGCGGTGACCCGTTTGGTCAGTTCGGGCACTGCCCGGGCGGCGTAGCAGGGGGGTGCGAAGGGGTGGACGGTGCGCGGCCAGAAGGTGCCCAGGTCCCACAGGATCGCGACGAGGCGTCGGGTCTCGGCCGACCGGTATGACCGGTACCCGAGGAATATGAGGCCGATGACGAGCAGACTGATGATCCAGATTCCGACGTCGGTGAGGTAGGCGGCGAGCACTGCGGTTCCGTCGCGTTGCCCGCTGAGTTGGGCCGCGAGCTGGGTGGGGCCGACTCCGATGAGGTCGAGTGCGATGGTGGCCAGGCCGAGGGAGGAGATCAGGAAGAACGCGACGAGCATCGGGCCCAGTTCCTCCGCCAGGTGGGACTTGGCGACGGTTTCGCGTACCAGATGGAGCCGGCGCGTTGCGTGTGGGGGGACGTGGGGGTAGTCGTGTGCGACGACCTGCTCGGCCAGGGCCCGTCTCCGCCGGCGGTTGAGCAGGAGAGTGGCGGTCGCTGCTGCGGCGACGATCAGCAGGGCGGCGAGCCCGGCGAGCGCGGCCCACCAGTACGCCACCGGGGGCTCCAGCGGGCCGAGGGCCGGCGGGTTGGGCCGGATGGGATCGGGAATGTTGCCGCGGTCAAGGTGGTCGGCGACCCGGAAGACCAGGGTGGCGGTGAACGCGGCGGAGACGCTGACCGACAATGCCGCCACGACCGGCGTGCCCAGACCCCGGAGGTAGGGGCGGCTCCCGGTCGGGTTCGCCCGCGCCCTCTCAAGCGTGACGACGGCGATCGCTACGAGCAGGACGCCCTGCACCGCGACCAGGCCGGCGGCGCTGCCCTCGTAACCCGGCAATTGCCCGGCCGTCAACTGCCCCGATCGGCTGGAAGCGGCGTAGCTGAGGCTTCCCGCGGTCACCACGGCGGTGATCACCCACAGCGGGCGCAGGAGACGACGCGCCCGCGCCTGGCTGGCCGGCACGGGCAGGCACAGCAGCGCCGCGCAGAACAGCACCAGAACCGCAGCGGCGTCCAGCAGCAGCGCGCCGACCAGACTCCGTCCGCCGCCCGAGACACCAATGAGCAGGCTCACGTCGACCGTGCCGGCGCCGAGCCCGACGTGGATCTGACGTAGCCACGAGGTCATCCGCTCGTCGTCCCAGAACCCCGGCGTGCTGAGGCTCTCGGTCCCCTCCGATGCTTTCGGCTCGGCCGCTGTCGGCCCGAAGCCCTCGAACGCCCGCGCGGACCGGGCGCCGACCGCCCAGAACAGACGCAGCGCGAGCAGCGGGATCAGCGCCAGGACGGCCAGGCGGGGACCCATCGGCAGTGCGGCGAGCCAGGACAGGTACGGGCGGTCCGCACGGCACTGCACGTACGGCACGCACTGCCAGCCCACGAGGTTCATCGTGACACCGATGATCGCCAGCGTGAACGCCACGGTGAGGGAGCTGGCCAGCAGGCGGCACAACGCGCCGAGCAGACCGAACCGGTCGGTCGATCTCGGGCGTAACCAGATCGCGACGTTGCCCAGCATGAACGGCAGCAGCAACAACATCGACGCCGTCCGCACCGCCGCACCGGCCGTCAGAGCACCCCAACGGTAGGCCTCGGCGGCCACTCCGGCGGTGGCGCCGCCGGCCGCGCCGTTGTCCGGCCGCACCCGGTAGAACCCGGCGTACCGATCCCCGGCCACGCGCACCACGATCGGATGGTCGAGAAGCGTCTCCGCCGACGCGCCGGACACCCCGTGCACGCGCAACTCGACGGCCTCGCCCCCAGCTGCTGTGCCCACCGGGTCAGGGTTACAGACAACGACGTCGCCCACGGCGCAAACTGTCAAACACCTCGACGGCCATCGGTCATGAAGGTGTTGCCGGCCTGCGCCTGGGCTCGCGGTGCTCTCACCGGTAGCTCCGCCGGTTCGGCTACCGAGCCGGCGCACTCTGGGCCGGGACTACGATCTGGCGCCTGTTGCGGCTGGCGCCATCCTGCTGGCGACATTGACGGCTCCCGGAGCGGGGTTGATCTCGCGCGCCTCCGATCCGCGTCGGAAAGGGCCGGCAGCGGATTTCGATGCGGTCACGGACCGACCGACCAGACCTGGACGTCGATTGACGGCGGGTCGACCCGCCGACGGCTGCGCAACGCCCCAGCGCCACACCCAGATCCGGTCGCTGCGCCTGCTCGCCCTTGAGGCGGACGTGGTGGAGCCGGTGCCCGCCGGGCCGAACGCGCCGTCGACCTCGGCTCGATTGCAGCGGTCCCCGCGATGCCGCAGCATGGAAGAACGACCACCCCAGCGCCGATGCCGATGACGGCTCCACCGTAGACCCGGCGGCTTTCACGCTTCCTTGACCGCTACCCGGCGATGACCAGGGCGGCGGTCGGTCTCAGCCGTCGGCGCCTTCGGCGGCGCCATCTGGCGTGAAAGCACCCTCTGCATCCCCAGCGTCTAGGTAGACGTGTTGGTGGCCCCGGCCGGCGTCGATATTGATCTGGTCAAGCTGAGCCGCGGCAATCGACCATGCGACGGACGCTTGAGCCCCTTGCCGCGCCGCCAGCGCCAGCTGGTTCTTGCGTACGGGGGCGGGGCTGGTGACGGCCAGGGCGACAGAGTCGACCGCGATGCCGCCCTGCTCTACGGCGCTTTTGAGGCCACCACGGGCTACGTTGGTTGCGGTCGTGCCCGACGGTGGGTCGTCGAACTGTTCGGTTAGCTGGCGCATGGTCTGCTGCCATTGGTGGACCTGAGATGCCTCGGGCGTCCGTCCGGCGTCCGAGTCCTGCTTGATGGCGAGAAGGATCGGCGAGAGTTGGTCCGCTGTTCCGCGTGCCATCTCGGTGAGTTCGATGATCTGCTGGACGTCGCGCTTGGCGTTGGCTTCGCGCATCTGTGCGATGCCTGCTTCGGTCGGGCTCGGCTGGCCCACGGCGAATCCGATCAGTCCGCCGACCAGGCACAGAGCCAATGCCGCCGCGGCAGCGCCCGCGCCCACCTTTGTCGTGGATCGCTGTTGCCGGGCAGGTGAGGCCAGGAGGTAGGACGGTCTTCCGGTTCGACGGGACATGGCATCCCCCGCATCGATGGTTGTTTGGCTCGGAGCGTAAGCCCTTTGACCACGCCCAGTCGATAGTTCTGCTCAGAGAACACGAAGTTTCATCCGTCGATACGAAAGATGACCGGCAAGGAGGCGGGCAGGACGCACATCAATCGCGCGATCAGGCGCGTCGGCTTGATCTTCAGCCTGACACCACAGTGGCCCGTGGCCGGACAGGCGAGGCCTCGTATGCCGACTCAGCCCCGGTTGTCCGGCCGGCGCAGGACTCAACGGCCCACAGCGCTCATGGGTGTGCCGGTTCGGATG
The DNA here is from genome assembly GCF_042869115.1 of Micromonospora sp. NPDC007230. Classification (NCBI taxonomy): domain Bacteria; kingdom Bacillati; phylum Actinomycetota; class Actinomycetes; order Micromonosporales; family Micromonosporaceae; genus Micromonospora; species Micromonospora sp. NPDC007230. The sequence continues at coordinate 88,620 of NZ_JBIAFE010000012.1, forward strand.
GAGCATCGGATCTGGAAGCGCTCGTGGGCTGGGCCGATGTCTGATGCCGATCACGTCCGGTTGGGGCGGATCGCCGGCGAGTTCGCCACGGCGGGCCTGGATGACGGCTGGGAAAGCGGTCGCTGAACCCGGCGAGCCTGCTCAAGTTGGCAACCGATTTCCTTTAGCGGATTCCGCGGGGGTTGCGGCAGCGGCCGCGTGCTGCAGGTGACCTAGGGCGACGTGGTGTCTTGTCACAGAGTGATTACGACCGGCGGAGACGTAGTGACAGTCGATTTCAATAGCCGGATGATGCTCCTCGTTCGCCCCGCCGCTGGGTGGTTGTCGTCGGAGGAGTCCGTGCGTGAGTCAGTCATCCCCGCAGGCATGCGGACCCTAGCGGCGCAGGCCGACACAGGGGGTGGTGGCCTTCGCCGCTACGGGCCCTGCCTCACGTTCTGATCACTCCAGCATGCCCCTGCATTGGACACCCGGAGAAGGTGATCGCCCTGAGCACGACCGATTCCGCGCCCTCTGCCGCGCCGGCCGGCGAGCAGCACCCGCACCTGCCAGCGGGGACGGATTCGAAGCCCACGCGGCCGAAACGCGATCGGGTGATCGGTTCTGTCGAAGTGCTGTGCGTGCTCCTCATCCTCGTCGGCGTCCTGTACCGGCAAATCGGCGCGCTGGTGGCGGACCCGCGGTTGCAGACCTGGTTGACGGTGTTCGTGTCGGTGATGGTGCAGGCGGTGCCGTTCCTTGTGTTCGGGGTGGTGCTGTCGGCCGTCATCGCGGTGTTCGTGCCGCGCTCGTTCTGGGCCCGGGCGCTTCCCCGCCATCCGGCACTGGCGGTGCCGGTCGCCGGGATGGCCGGGGTGGTCCTGCCCGGTTGCGAGTGCGGGTCGGTGCCGATCGCGGGATCGTTGATCCGCCGCGGGGTCACGCCCGCCGCCGCGTTGGCGTTCCTGCTCGCCGCGCCGGCGATCAACCCGATCGTGCTGACCGCGACCGCCGTGGCGTTCCCGCGTAACCCGGAGATGGTCGCCGCCCGTGGCGGGGCGAGCCTGGTGGTGGCGATGCTGATCGGATGGTTGTGGCTGCGGCTGGGCCGCACCGAGTGGATCCGGCTGCCGCATCGGGCGCACCTCGACGGGCTGCCGCGGATGGCGGCGTTCTGGGCGGCCTGCCGGCACGACATCATTCACGCCGGCGGTTTCCTCGTCTTCGGCGCGATGGCCGCGGCCACGATCAACGTGGCGGTGCCGCAGCAGTTCCTGCACGATCTGGCGGCCCGGCCGGTGTTGTCGGTGCTGGCGCTGGCGGCGCTGGCGGTGCTGTTGTCGATCTGCTCCGAGGCGGACGCGTTCGTCGCCGCGTCGTTGTCGCAGTTCTCCCTGACCGCTCGTCTGGCGTTCCTCGTGGTCGGTCCGATGGTCGATCTGAAGCTCGTGTCCATGCAGGCCGGCATGTTCGGGCGGCGGTTCGCCGTCCGGTTCGCGCCGGCGACCTTCGTCTTGGCCGTGCTGGTCGCGGCGGCAGTGGGGATGGTGATCTGGTGAACCGGGGCGCTCAGGCCGTGGTGATGGTGTTCTTCGGTGGTGCGATCCTGCGCGCCAGCGTCACCGACGTGTATCTACGCTACGTCAAACAGGGACTACAGCCGTTCCTCATCGCCGCCGCGATCCTGCTGATCATCGCCGCTGTGGTGGCCCTCGTGCAGGAGTTCCGTGGCCCGCGCCAGGCGGATGCCCACTCCGCCGACGACGACGGGCACGGGCACGACCACTCCGGGCCGGCGGCGGGTTGGCTGCTACTGCTGCCGACTCTTGCGTTGCTCTTCGTCGCGCCGTCGGCCCTTGGCGCCGACACCGCCGCTCGCGCCGGCTCCGCCCTGACCAGCAGCCGGCAGGAGACCGAGGGAACGTCGGGCGAGTACAGCCCCTTCCCGCCCCTGCCGTCGGGCGACCCGGTCAAGCTCACTCTCCTCGACTACGGATCCCGCGCCCTCTACGGCGAGGGCAAGACGCTGCGCGACCGGCAGGTCCAGCTGACCGGCTTCATCGCCCCCGGCGCGGACGGCCAACCCATGCTCGCCCGCATCATCCTCAGCTGCTGTGCCGCAGACGGAATGCCCGTCAAGATCGGCCTCAGCGGCGATGTGCCCCGTCTGCCCGCCGATAGCTGGGTGCAGGCCACCGGCCGGTGGGTTCCGCAGACCGCCAAGGACCCGATCAACGGATCCGACATCCCGTACCTGGAGGTGGACACCTGGCAGAAGATCGCGCCACCCAAGAACCCGTATGAGTAGGGCGCGCCGGAGGCCGGCGGGCGTTCGAACCATAGATGTGCCCATGACGCCCCGCCGGGCCGAGCACAGCGATTGGCAGCCGGCCAAGGGGCTGTCAGCCAAGTGGGACGGGTAGGCCGGCGCGGAACAGGCCCTGTTCGAGCCAGACGGCGGCGCGTACGCCGTCGGCGGTGGCCTGGCTGACGAGGGTGAGCCCGTCGGGTAGGGCGGGCAGGCGGGCGAGGTCGCCGGCGGCGGACACGCCGGGCACGGTGGTCTGGGCGAACTCGTCGACGCGCACGTAGCCGTCGGGCAGCAGTTCGGCGCCGAGCTGGGCGGCCAGGGGTGCGTGCTGGCGGGTGGGCGCCCGGTGGAAGACGACCTGCCGGTCCAGGGTGGTGCCGTCGGCGAGGTGCAGCTGCAGGGCGTCGAGGTCGCCGGTGAGCGCGGTGACCGGCTGCTCGATGAGGGGAATGTTCAGCGTCTTGAGGTTGTCCAGGATCGGCTCGGGTAGCTGGTGCGGGCCGTGGGTGGCGACGACGACGTCGTCGGTGTACCGGTCGGCGAGGTAGGCGGCGAGCATGACCTGGGCGGGTTCGCGGCCGAGCACGGCGATGCTCTTGCCGCGGGCTTCCCAGCCGTGGCAGAAGGGGCAGTGGAAGACGCTGCGGCCGAAGCGTTCGGCGACGCCGTCGATGGGCCAGGGTTCGTCGACTTGGCCGGTGGCCAGTAGCAGGCGGCGGGCGTGGTGGGTGGTGCCGTCGGTGAGGTTGACGGTGAAGTCGTCGATGCTGCCGTGGGCGGCTTCGACGCGGGTCTGACGGATCTCGACGCTGGGGTAGGCGGCCAGCTCGCGGTGGCCGGTCTCGAGCAGGCGCAGGGGTGGGAAGCCGTCGCGGCTGAGGTACATGTGGATGCCGTCGGCGGGGTGGTTGCGCGGTGGGCCGCCGTCGATGAGCAGGGTGCGGCGTTGTTGGCGGCCGAGGACCTGGGCGGCGCTGAGTCCGGCGGAGCCGGCGCCGATGATGATGACGTCGTACACCTCGTTGGTGCTCCCTCTACTGGGTCGGGGTGGGGCGAGCGGCGGCGGCGAGGCCGGCAACGGTGGGCGCGGCGAGGAAGTCCCGTACGGTGGCGCCCGTGAGGCCGTCGCGGGCGAGCCGGGCGAGGGCGCGCACGGCGAGCAGGGAGTCACCGCCGAGGGCGAAGAAGCTGGCGGTGCGGTCGGTGACCGCGACGCCGAGCAGGTCGGCGAAGACGGCGGCGATCTGTTCCTCGACGCGATCGCGGGGTGGGCCGGGCTCGTCGTCGCCAGCCTGCGGTGCCTCGTCGAGCAGCCCGAGGCGTAGGCCACCGGCCAGCGGGTCGGGGTCCGGCGTGGCAGGCAGCGGCACCGCCTCATGCCAGGCGTCGGCGTCGGCGAGGGCGGCAGCCTGGTCGACGAACTCGGCGAACGCCCGGTCGACCTGCTCGGCGGACAGGATCTCGGCGACGGTGCTGAACACAAGTACGAGTTCGTCGTCAAGTTCGAACAGCCGCGCTTCGAGGGCCACCTGCGGGGTACGCAGCTGGTGGTGGTGGTCGGCGGCGTTCACGTTGCCGAGCGGGCCCGCGTGCCGGGGCGCCCGTTCGCCCATCGCTGCGTCCATGCCGATGGTGCTGAGGAACACCACCGGGGCGACCGGTCGGTGGGTGCCCCGCAGGCGGGCGAGGTCGCGGGCGATCTCGACACCCGAGACAAGGTTGTGGGCCGTGTGCTCGGCGAACCGGCGCTGGGTCTGCCCGGCCAGTTCGGCGAAGCTGGCGCCGGGTGGCAGGTCGACCGGCAGCAGCATGGTGGAGGCGAATGCGCCGACGAGGCGGTGCACGTCGGGGTGCAGCGGAAGCCGGTTGAGCTGCAACGTGTTCAGTAGCAGCCGGTGGTGCCCGGCCCAGCGGGCCAGCACCGTGGCGTAGACGGTGAGCAGGGCGACGGACGGTGTGACGCCCTGCTCGGCGCACCGCTGCCGCAGCGCCGTCCAGACGGCTGCCGGCAGCCGGGCCTCCCGGTTCGCCATCACCTGAGGCGTCGCCTCGGTGGGGTCGCGGGTCAGCGGTAGCGCCGGCGCTGGCGGCCAGCTCGGCAGTTGCGCCCGCCACCAATCTCGGTCGGCTCGCCACCCGGTGGTGGCGGGAAGTTGCTCGAGGGCGTTGACGTAGTCGCCGAAGTCGACGTCGAGGGCGGGCAGGGTGGCGTTGACGTCGGCGGCGAGGGTGAGCAGCTCGCGGGTGAGCACGTTGGACGACCAGCCGTCGACCAGCAGCAGACTCAGCGACAGGTGCAGTCGGCCCCGGCCGGCGGGCAGCAGGCTCAGCCGCACGTCGACGCCCGGCCCGCGGGTGGGATCGGGGCCGCGGGTGCTCATCTCGCGGCGCAACACCTCCAGCCGAGCGTCGGGGTCCGGATCGTCGCGCAGGTCGAGCATGTGCAGCGGCGGAACCGCGCCGGGATGCTCGAGGGGCAGCACGTGCTGGTGGCCTTCCGGGGTGACCCGGGCCCGCAGGGTGGGCTGGTGGGCGGCCAAGCGCTGCAGCGCGTCGCGCAGCGCCTCCGGTGCCTCGTCGGGGTCGACGTCGGTCAGGGCGAGGTCGAGGTAGTAGTGCGCGGAGTCGTAGGACAGTTCCCAGCCGTCCTGCTGGCCGACGAAGTAGCCCTGCTGCAGCGGCAGCAGCGGGAACGGTGCTGCCGGGTCGGCGCGGCGGTGCAGGTCTACGGGCAGGGGCCGGTCGCCGGTCGTGGTGCCGGCGGCGCGGCTGGCGACCAGGGCGGCCAGTTCGGTGAGCGTGGTGTCGACGCGTACGTCGGACAGGGCGAGCTGCACGCCGAGTCGCCGACGGACCAGCGCGGACATCCGTACGGCCAGCACGGAGTCGCCGCCCAGACGCAGGAAGCTGACGTCACGGGGTAGCGCGTCGGGGTCGATGCCGAGCAGTTCGGCCCAGATGCCGGCCAGCACGGTGGTCTGGTCATGCTCGGTGGGGGCGGCGGTCGAGGTGAGGGTCATGGGCGGCGCAGCCTCCAGCGGTGATGGCCGGGATGTCACTACGGCAGCCTAGTCGAAAATGAGAACGGTTTCCACTAACCTGGCGGCATGGAAGATGGGTACGAAGCCTCCGGGGAGTTCATCGACGTCCTGAGTGGACCGGCGTGGCAGGTGCTCCGCGACCCGGTGCGGGCGGCGCTGCGCGGGGTCGAACCCGAGCACGGGCCGGTGCTCGACGTCGGCGCCGGCACCGGCCTCGGTACGCAGATACTGGCCGGCGCCTGCCCCGCCGCGGCGGTGCTGGCCGTGGAGCCGTCGCCGGTCCTGCGGGCGGTGCTGCTGTCCCGCGTGGCCGCCGACGCGGACCTGCGCGAGCGGGTCACCGTGCTGGCCGGCGATGCACTCGGCGCGCCACTACCCGAGCGGCTCGGCGCGGTGCTCGCGGCCAACATGATCGGGCACCTGCCCCCGCAGGACCGGCGCGAATTCTGGCATCGGGTCGCCGCGCGCCTGGCGCCCGGCGCGCCCCTGGTGGTCAACCTGCAGCCGCCGGCCGAGCCGGCGGTGGTCGGGTTCACCACCTTCGGCGCGGTGCGCATCGGCCGGCACACCTATGAGGGCGGCGGCAGCGCCGAGCCGGCCGGGCCCGACACGGTGACCTGGCGGATGCGCTACCGAGTGCTCGACGGCGACGTTGTGCTGCGGGAATACACCGTCGATTACCCCTGGCACGTACTGTCGGAGCACGACCTGAGGGCCGAGTTGGCCGAGGCGGGGCTGCGTGCCGAGGTCGGCCCCATGGATGTGGTCCGTGCCGTACGCGTCGGGTGAGGCAGCGGGACCGCGACGGCCGGTGGCCGCAGCGGCAGGACGTCCGGGGCGGCTCACCGGGCTGCCAGGAAGACGTGCTGGCCGAGGGCGCTCAGCGGATCGTCGGGGTGCGGCAGGTCCAGCACGGCGGTGAACCCGGTGGCGGACAGTTGCGCCAGCCACTGGGTGCGGGTGAGGAAGATCCGATCAGTGCCGGCGCGTAGGTCGCCGCTTCCGGCAGCCGGGGTGCCCGGGCGGGCGGACATGAGGAACTGCATCGACGTGGCGATCTGGTAGTGCTCGCGGCAGGATTCGATGAGCAGCAGGTGCCCGCCGGGTGTCAGCAGTGTGCGCAGCCCCGCCAGTAGCCGGGTCACGTCGACGGCGTTGTGCGCGACGTTGGCGGCGACGATGACATCCTGCGAGCCGGCGGGTAGCTGGTCGGTGGGGTGGCGGTTGATGTCGAACAGCCCGTAGGTGAGGAAGTCGTAGGCGGCGAACCGGTCCCGGGCGGTGTCGAGGAAGAACCGGGACACGTCGGTGAAGTGGTAGGTCACCGGCTGCCCGGCCAGCGTGGGCAGTACGTCGGTGGTGGTGCCGCCGATGCCGGCGCCGAGTTCCAGGATTCGCAGCGGCTGCGCCCCGTGGTGCCGGCTGGCCAGCGCGGCGAGGGCGGCGGCGGTGACCGCGTTGAGGTAGCCGTTGATGACGTTGTCCTTGTAGGCGGCCTCGGCGGTGGCCAGGTCGTCGTCGGCGAACAGCAGCGCCTGCAGGGGGACCTCGTCGCGGAGCAGTTGCGGCAGGTTCGCCGCGGTGGTGGTGAAGAACCGGGTCATCGCGGCCGGGTAGCCCAGGCCGGCGCGGGCGGCGTCGAGGTCGCGGGCGGTGGCGGCCAGATCATCGCGGGTGGCCGGGCGTAGTCCGTGGTAGCGGCCGGGGCTGGCGTCGTGACGCAGCCAGCCCTCGGTGCTGAGCACGGCCAGCCAGCGGCGCAGGATCCACCGGTGCCGCGGGGCGACGCGCAGCAGGTCACCGACCTCGTCCGCGGTGCGCGCCACACCTGCCCGGAAGGCGCCGCCAGCGTGCAGCGTGGCCGCCATGGCCACCAGCGCCGCCTCGTCGAGCCGGCGCATGAAGCTCGGCAACGCCGCCCGGTTCACCCCGGCCATGGCCTGCTCGCCGGCCTGCGCCGCCCGCTGCCGGATCAACTCGACGCTCATCCGGCGGTCCGGCCCAGGTCGACGCGGACGGGGGTGCCGGCGGCTGCGGGCAGGCGGCGGCGCAGGGCGCGGCGGGCCTCCTCGGTCAGGCGTCGGCGCACGAACGCGGGCAGCGGCTCGTGGGCCTGCCGGTCGCCGCCGGCAAGGGCAGCGGCCGGAACCGGAGCAGCGTCGGCTGGTGCGACCAGTTCCAGCAGCGTGGGGTCGCGCGGGTCCAGCAGCACCGCCCCGCGGTCGCCTACCACGTCGTGCAGCGCGTGCGCGGTGACCGCGTCCGGGGCGTCCGGGTGCAGCAGCGCGTTGGGGATGCCGTGCACGTGGACAGGCCCGTCGGCCAGCAGCTTCCGCACCACGTCGAGGCGGTCGGGTACCGGCAGGTCAGCCCACCGCACGGCGGGCGGACGCGACGCCGGGGCCGCGGTGTCGACGTGCAGCACGGTGTCGAAGCGGTAGCGGGTCAGTTCGGTGTCGGCCCGCATCGTCTTGGCGTACACGCCGACATGGACGGCCCGGCCGGTGCCGCCGGTGGCGGCGGCGATGGTGGCCGGGTCGACGAGCAGCTCCTCCTCCCGGGCCGCGCGGGCCGTCGCCCGCGCGGCCACGGTGGCGTCGTCGGCGTCTGGGTCGGCGGCGCGTTCGGCCCACCGGCAGAAGTGCTCGTGCAGGCCGGCGTGGCGCACGTCGCCGACGACCACGGCGCCGCCCGGGGCGACGAGGTCGATGGCGGTGGCCACGACATGGGTCAGGTAGGCGACGGTGGGGAAGCATTGGGTGACCGAGTTGAGCACGACGCAGTCCGGCCGCCCGCCCGGGAAGCCCAGCTCGTGCAGGGCCCGTCGTACGGGCGCTCCGGCAAGCTCGTGGGCGGCGGCGCGCAGCACCCGCACGGTGGCCGGCGCGGCCGCCGCCAGGGTGGCTACGGCGTGTTCGGCGACGTCGGTGCCGACGTAGCCGGTCAGGTGCGGGTACAGGCGGTGCATCAGCAGCCCGGTGCCGCAGCCGAGTTCGAGCACATGACGGGCTCCGGTGCCACGGATAAGCGCGACGGTGCGACCGACCCATTCGGTCATGTGGTCGGTGGGCAGCGGCTGGCCCGTGTCGGTGGCCCGCCAGCCGGACAGGTCCAGGTCGTCGGCGTGGCGGCCGTGAGCGCCGGCGTACGTCGCCTCGTACAGCTCGCTCCAGTGGTCGAGGAACTCGACGACCAGCGCGCCGGGGTGGTCGCCGACAGCCAGCGCGGCGGGGTCCGGTGCGATCCGCAGGCCGCCCGCCTCGTCGGGGTACGCGGCAGCGATCCACGGGTGCGCGGCCAGCGCGGCGGCGGCCTCACTGGATGGGGTGGGCGAGTTAACGGGCATGGGCAGGGTCCTCCGCGGTGAGGTCGTTGTCGTGCAGGAGCAGGACGCGGTCGGCGTGGGCGGCGACCGCCGGGTCGTGGCTGGCGGTGAGCACCGCCAGGCCGTCGCCGCGCAGCTGGTCGAGCAGGTCCAGGACACCGGCTGCGGTGGCGGCGTCGAGCGCGGCGGTGATCTCGTCGGCCAGCAGCAGCCGCGGTCCGGCCGCCAGGGCGCGGGCGAGCGCGACGCGTTGCCGCTGCCCGCCGGACAGCTCGTGGGGGCGGCGTGCGGCGATGTCCGGGGCCAGGCCGACCTGGGTCAGCAGCCGCGCGATGTGAGTGTCGGGGGCGTCGACGCCGGCCAGGGTGCGTAGCGGGCGGGCCAGTGTGGCGCCGACGCGGTGGGCGGGGTTGAGCGCGTCGGCCGGGTGCTGGCCGACCAGTTGGACGGCCCGCAGCAGCGGCTGGGTTCGGTGGCGGACCGGCCAGGGCAGGTCCGTGTCGCTGAGCCGGGCGTGCCCGGCGTCGACCGGGTGCAGCCCCGCCAGGGTCCGCAGTAGGGTGCTCTTTCCGCAGCCGGACGGTCCGCGCACCGCGACGAACTCGCCGGCGGCTACCTGGAAGTCGACCTCGCGCAGCAGGGCGGCGCCGCCGGGCGGCTGCGACACCGTCAGGCGGCGGACGCTCAGCAGCGGTGTGGCCCCAGGCGCCGGCCGCGACACCGATCCGGTCGCCGTGGACGTCGCCGGTGCGCCGATCTGCACGACGCGGTCGGCGAGGGCGGCCACGACGGCGGCGTCGTGCGACACGAGCAGGGTGACACAGCGGGGATCGCCACGCCGGACGCGGACCGCGGCGGCCACGAACTGCATGGCCGCCTCGTCCAGAGCGCTGGTCGGCTCGTCGAGGACCAGCAGATCGGGTTCGGCGGCCACCGCCCGGGCGACGGCGACGCGCTGGGCCTGTCCGCCGGAGAGCTGGTGGGCACGGCGGTCGGCGTACCTGGCCGGGGCGAGGCCGACCGCGGCGAGCGCTGCCCGGCTGGATGCGGCGTCGGCGCCGCTTTCGGCGATCAGCGCGGCGGCGCGCCGCAACGGGTGCAGTGCCTGGGCGGGATCCTGGCCGACCACCCCGACGTGGCGACGCCGCCACCGGCGGGCCGCCGCGCCGGGCGCGACGAGCGTGCCCTGCCAGCGCACCTGACCCGCCGCGCGTCGCAGCGGCAGCGCCAGCGCGTCGAGCACGGCCGACAGCAGGACCGTCTTGCCCGCGCCGGACGGGCCGACCAGCGCCACGACCTCGCCCGGCGCGGCGTGCAGGTCGACCGGGCCGATCACGGTGCGTCCGTCAGCGTCCAGGACGTGCAGGCCGGTGACGGACAGCCCGCGGGCCGCCGCCGCGTCTGATGTAGAGCCGTTGCCGGTCATGCCGGCCGTCCGCGGGTGCGGCCGGCGAGCTGACCAGCGACCGTGACGAGCAGGGACACCACGGCCAGCGCGGCCGCGGGCGCGGCCAGCGCAGCGGGGTTGAGCGCGGCGCCGGTGAGGTTCTCCCGGATCATGGCGGCCCAGTCCGGCGCAGGTGGCGCCGGCCCCAGACCCAGCAGACTCAGCGCGGCGGCCAGTTGCAGGGCGACGACGAACCGGGCGGCCAGGTCTGCGCGGACCAGCCCGGCCAGCGCGGGCAGCACCTCCCGCGCCAGGATCACCGGGTCGGACTCGCCGCGGCCGAGAGCGGCCTCGATGTACCCGGTGTGCCGCACCGCGGTGACGGTGTCGGCGACCACCCGCAGAGTCAACGGGGTGCCCCCGCACACCGTGCCGGCGACCACCGCCGCCGGGCCCGGCAGCGCGACGGCGAGGACCATCGCGATCAGCAGCAGCGGCACCGCCAGCAGCAGGTCCATGCCGGCGGTCAGCAGCCGGGAGACCCGGCCGCGGTGCCAGCCGACGACCAGCCCGCCGGCCACCCCGAGCGTGCTGGCGGTGACCGCCGCCGCAGCGGCGGTCACCGTCAGATACCGGCCGCCGACGAGCACCCTCGACAGCACGTCGCGGCCGAGGGCGTCGGTGCCCCACACGGCGTCGGGGCCCGGCGGCGTCCAAGGGGCACCAACCGGAGCGGTGGGATCGTGGGGAGCCAGGATGCCGCCCGCCACCGCCAGCAGACCGACGATCGTTACGGCCGCGACCCCGGTCCAGGCGCCATGCCGGACGCGGGAGAGCCACGCAGCGGGGCCGGTCATGTCGGTGAACGCCGCGCGTCGGTGGCGGCGGCGAGCAGGTCGGCGAGGAACAGACCGGCGAGCACGACCGCGGCGGCGAGCATCGCCACCGCCTGCACCACCGGGGTGTCCCGGTTGGCCACGGCCCCGGTGAGCAGCTCACCGAGCCCGGCGTAGCCGAACAGGGTCTCCACCACCGCGGTCGACGCGACCAGACCACCGGCGACCACCGCGACGACCCGCGCGGCCGGGGCCAGCAGCATCGGGCCGACGTAGAGAACAGCGACGCGCCACCGGGGCAGCCCGCGCAGGTGCGCGTCGCGCACGTACGGCCGGGCGGCGGCGTCCGCGACGACGCCGTGCAGCAGGGCTGCCCCGTACGCCGCCGACGGCAGCGCCAGGCTGAGCACGGGCAGCGCCAGCGCCCGCGGGTCGGCGGGGGTGCCGCCGGGCGGCAGCAGCGACACCGGCGGCAGCCAGGCCAGCATCCCGGCGAACACGGCGGTCAGGCCGGCGGCGACCACCACCTGCGGCACCGCCGCCACGGCGGTGACCGCGGCTGCGGCGATCCGGCCGATCCGCGACGGCGTGCCGGCGACCCAGGCCAGCGCCAGCATCGCCGGCACGGCCGCCGCCAGGGCGGCGGCAGCCAGGGTGGCGGTGGCCGGCAGCCGCTGGCCGACCAGGTCGGCCACCGGCCGGTCGGACAGCAGCGACACACCGGCGTCACCGCGCAGCAGCCCGCCGACCCAGTCCAGGTACCGCTGCCAGGCCGGGGCGTCCAGGCCGGTGCGGGTACGGAGTTCGGCCAGCTGCGCGGCGGTGGCCCGCCCGGCGGTGCGGGCGTCCGCGGCGTCGCCGGGCAGGGCCTCGGTAGCGGCGTACACCAGCACCGAGACCCCGACCAGCAGCAGCGGCGCCCGCACCAGCCGGCGGATCATGCGCCGATCCGAACCTGGTCGATGAACAGCCGGGCGAACCCCGGACCGGTGGGCAGGCCCTGCACGCCCCTGCGGGTCAGGTCCAGGCCGTCGCCGGTGCCCCACACGACGTAGCCGCCCTCGTCGCGGATCTGCCGTTGCAGCTCACCCAGGGCCCGGTTGCGGGCGGCCTCGTCGGGGTTGGCCAGGGCGGCGTTCAGGGCGGTGTCGAACGCCGGCCGCTTCCAGGCCGTCTCGTTGGTGGGGGAGGTGGACAGCAGCGCCACCCGGGCCACGTCGAAGAACGGGATGCCGCCGAAGTAGCCGGTGTAGAAGTCCTGCTTGGCCCACACGTTGGTGAAGTAGGTGTCCGGCGGGTTCAGCTTCACCTGCGCGGTGATACCGGCCTCGGCCAGTTGACGGGCGAACAGGGTCGCGGAGGTGTCCATGCCCGGGTAGGAGGTGGTGGTGTGCAGCGTGACCGTCAGGCCGTTGCCGTATCCCGCTTCGGCCAGCAGCTGCTTGGCCCGGGCGACGTCGCGCTGGCGCGGGGCCAGCCCAGTCGGGGCGGACGGGTCGGCCGGGGCGAGCACGTCGTCGCCGACCTGCCCGTAGCCGAGGAACGCCGCCTGCACCAGCGCCGGCCGGTCGGCGGCCAGCTTGACCGCCTCGCGTACCCGGGGATCGGTGAAGGGCTTACGGTCGGTGCGCATCACGAACGGGTACATGGTCACCGCCGGGCGGCGCACCAGCGTCAGATCGGCGCGGCCTTCGGCCTGCTTCGCCGCCGTCGGGGCGATGCTGGCGGCCACGTCGGCCTGCCCGGACAGCACGGCCTGCGCGCGGGCCTGCGGGTCGGCCACGGCGCGAACCTCGATCCGCCGCAGCGGCGGGGTGGGCCCCCACCACCGGTCGTGGCGTTCCAGCACCGCGGTCTGCGCGTCGCTGCTGACCAGCCGGAACGGCCCGGACCCGGGCACCGGGGTGGTGAAGTCGTCGCTGCCCTCGGGCACCACGAACGTCACCGACTCCAGGGCGCGGGGCACGTCGGCGAACGGCTGCCGGCTGACGATCTCGACGGTGTGCTCGTCGACGACCCGTGAGGCGGCCAGGTCGAACGCGGCGAGCCGGCCGTAGTTCTCGGCGGCCTTGCGTTCGATGCGCCGCAGCGAGTACAGCACGTCCGCGGCGCGCACCGGCCGGCCGTCGCTGAACACGGCGGTGCGGCGCAGAGTGAACCGCCATCTGGTCAGGGTCTTGTCGGGCTGCCAGGTTTCGGCCAGCCGCGGCTGGGTGCGGCCGTCGGGTCCCTGGCCAGTGAGCACGTCGTAGGTCAGGGCGAAGCGCAGCGCGTCGGACTCGTTGGCCAGCCCGCCGTGGGGGTCGTTGCTGGCCGTGGCGGGCGAGCCGATCGACACGTAGCGCAGCGTGTCGCCGGAGGTCGTCGTGGCCGGCGCGGCGGTGCCGCCGCAGGCGGCCATGGTGGCCAGCAGCGCGAGGACGGTCAGGACGCCGGCATGCCGGCGACGTAGAGGAGTTGCCATGATCACCTTCAGGATCGGATGTCGTTGTTCGTGGAGAGGTGCGGGTGAAGTGCTTCGTTGATCGCGTCGGCGACGGCGGCGACCGCGGGTCGGCGCAGCACCGAGTAGTGGTGGGCGTCGACGCCGACGACGCGCAGCGGACCGGTCAGATGCCGGGTCCAGCCGAGGCCGGCTTCGCCGCGTGGGGTGTCGTCGACGCCCATGCCGATGCCGGAGTTGCGCGGCGCCGGCTGCGCCGCGCGTACCAGCAGGGTGGTGGTGCCGGCAGTGTCGAGACGGGCAGGCTCGTGGGCGGCCAGGGCCCGCAGGTGACGGTCGAGGACCGCCAGCCGGTCCCGGACCTGCTCGCCGCGGCCGAGCAGGCGGTGGGCGCGTAGCTGCCGTTCGGCGTGGCCGTATCGGTCGTCCTCGGTGGCGGCGGCCAGCCGGTCCCGCAGGCCGGGCCGGGTGCTGTCCAGGTCGATGCCGAGATAGGCCTCCAGCGCGCCGAGGTGGCGGACGACCAGATCGGCCTGCACCTGCGGCGGCGTGCCGGAAATCGGGCGGATGTAGGTCGGGTCGTTGGAATCCACCATGACCAGCAGCGGCACCGGGATGCCGTCGGCGTGGGCCTGGCGGGCCATCTCCTGAGCGACGCTGCCGCCCATCGACCAGCCGCCGATCAGGTACGGCCCGGCCGGCTGCACCCGCCGCACCACGGCCAGGTACAGCGCGGCGAGGTCGGCGATGGTGTCCGGCGCTGCCGCGCCGACCAGGGCCGGGTCGGTCAGCGCCACCACGTTCACCCGCTCGTCGAGCAGCCGGGCCAGCTCGGTGTAGCACAGGATGTCCCCGCCGGACGGGTGCATCAGGAACAGCGTATGCGCGCCGGTGCCGGCACGGATCGGCAGCGCGACGTCCGGCAGCTCGACCGGCGCCGGCCGGTACGCGGTTGGCTGAGGTGCCGGCGTGCGTGAGCCGGCGGCCGGCTGGTCGGTCCAGGCGTCCGCGTCGTCGGCCAGGCGGGTCAGCGCGGTGGTGTAGGCGTCGAACGCCGCCTGGACCTGGTCGGGGTCGAGGACCGGTTCGAGGGCGTCCCACTGCAGCCACAGCTCGCCGCCCTGTTCGAGGACCTGATGGTCGAGCAGGGTCTGCGGGGTCTGGCTGACCCCGTACACCTGCCGGCCGGCCCACTGCAGGTCGTGGTCCTCGCCGATCATGTCGGCCACACCGAGGGCGCTGGTGAACACCACCGGCACCGACGCGAGCTGTCCTCCGGCGGCCGAGCGTTCGGCCAGGGCGTCCAGCGCGGAGAACTCGCGGTGGTCCAGGTCGGCGAACAGCCGCTGCTGCGCTGCGGCGGCCCGCTCGTCGAACGGCGCCGGTGCGCGCCGGTCCACCTCGTGCACGATCAGGGAGGTGAAGTCACCGACGACCGCACCCGCGCCGGGCAGGTCGTCCGGCCGGTCGAACAGGGTGAGCATGAGGCTGAACCGGTCATTGCCGGACCACTCCTGCAGGGCATCGGCGTAGGCGGCCAGCAACACCGCGTTCGGAGTGAGCCGGTGCCGCGCGGCGTGCCGTTGCAGCGCCCGCCACCGGGTGGGGGACAGCCGGGCGGTGCGGCGGACGAACCCGGCGCTGGTGTGCTCGGCCACGGGTAGGGACGGCGCTGGCGGCAGGTCGGGCAACCGTTCGCGCCAGTACGCGGCGGCCTTCGCCGCGGCCGGGCCGGCGCGGCGGGCCTCGAGCGCCGCCACACAGGCGGCGGGGTGCACCACTGGTGCTGGCAGCGGGGCGTGCGGGTCGGTGTAGAAGGCGTGCAGCTCCCGGTCGATCAGCCACCAGCTCGACGCGTCGCAGATCAGCACGTCGACGCCGATGAACAGCCGGACCTGCCCGTCGGGCAGGCGGGCGGCCTGCACGGTGAACAGCGGCCACGTCTCCGGCGGGCCAGGCCGGGTGGAGATCCGCTCGCGCAGCGTGGCCAGCCGTCGCTGCCGGTACTCATCGTCGGCGCCGGTCAGGTCGTGGCCTCGGATGCGGTAGGCGGGCAGGTGGTCGAGGACGCGCATGCGGCCCTGGGTGGTGACGACGGCCCGCAGCATCGGGTGTCGGTCGATTACCTGCCGCCACGCCTGCTGGTAGCGGTCGAGGTCAAGGTTTGGGCAGTCGTACTCCAGGTAGAAGTGGCAGGGCCGGTCGCCCCACCGGTAGCCGCCGGCGCGGCCGACCCAGTAGGCATGCTGCACCCGGGTCAGCGGGAATGTGCCCTCCGCATCGACGCCCGATGGACCAGCCGCCGATGGCAGCGCTGCCGCTGCGGGTTCGGCTGCCGGGACACCGGCGGCCGGCTTCAGCAGCGCGGCCAGGCCAGCGACGGTCGGGTGGTCGAGCAGGTCACGCAGGCGCAGGTCGACACCGAACCGGTCGCGCAGCTCGCCGAGCATCCGCGTCGCCAGCAGGGAGTGGCCGCCGAGGGCGAAGAAGTCAGCCGTCGGACTGTCGACCGGGCTGCCCGTCAACCGCGCCCACACGTCGGCGACCGCGCGTTCGACCGCCGTCAGCGCAGATTCCGCCGACGCGACCGGTGTGACCGGTGCGGCCTGCGCTCCGGCCCGGGCCGCATCGGCCATCGCCGTGACCAGGTCGCGGTGGGACACCGCCACCACCGGTGGTGTGGTGACCGCGTCGCGGAGCCGGTCGAAGGCGGCGAGGCCGCCAGCGGCGTCCAGCGTGCTCGTCAGCGTGACGGCGGCATCTTCGCCGTGGGCGCTGGTGCGCCAGCCGTCCCACGCCACCGCCAGCCACCGGGTCCGTCCGGTGCCGGCGGTGTGGGCGAACGCCTCCATGGCGGCGTTGGCTGCCGCGTACGGGCCGGTGCCGACGCCGCCGAGCATGGTGGCCGCAGAGGACATCAGCAGCACCAGCCCGGGGCGCCGCTCGTCCGGCAGCGCGGCTACGGCGTCGCGCAGGACGCCTGCGCCGGTCAGCTTGGGCGCGAGGTGCCGGGTGATGTCGGCGGGTGCGGTGTCGCGCAGCATCACCCACCGGTCGTCGCCGGCTGCCGCGGCGGCGTGCACCAGCAGCGCGAGCGGCCCTCGGTCGGACAGCTCTGCGAGCAGGGCGGCGGTGGCGGCCGTGTCGGTGACGTCGAGCCGGCGCACCGTGACGTCGGCGCCGCCGTCGCGCAGCGCGGTCAGCGCCCGGTCGCGGTCGCTGTCCGGCGGCGGTTCGCCGTGCCGGGAGGTGAGCACCACGCGGTGGCCGGCGCCGGCGAGGTGACCGGCGATGGTCAGGCCGACCTCGCCGAGCCCGCCGACGATCACCGCGGTCGCTGCGGCGGCTTCGGAGAAGTCCCCGGCAGTTGGGCGCCACGACACAACGGTGCGCCGCCAGCGTTGCTCGCCGCGGACAGCCACCTCGACGCCCGACCCGGTACCGTCGGCGAGCCCCGCCACCTCGGCGACCACGTGGACCGCGACCATCTCGGTGCTGTCGTCGCCGCTGATGTCGATGGTGCGCCACCGCAGCCCGCGCCGCTCCTGGGCGATGACGCGGGGCAGCACGCGGGCCGCGGCGCCGCCGGGATCCGGCCGCTCTGCCGGCAGGACCGCGACGGCGTTGCGGGTGACCTGGACGAGCAGCGGGACCGGGGCTGCGGCGAGCTGGCCGGCCAGCGTGGCGGCCCGGTCCACCTCGGCCGCCGCGGAACCGATGCCGGCGCCCGCACCGGCATCGGCATCGGCAGCCACGATGTCCTCGGCGACCGGCGCGCCGGGCAGGACGATCAGTCCGGCCCACGCCGGCTCGTCCTGGGCCGCGAAGTCACTGTCGGCGTCGCAGGTGCGGGCCGCGCCACCGGCGGCGCGGACAGCGTCGACGACTGCCCGGGCGAGCCGCTGGTCGACGCCGGGCACGACGAGCCAATTGCCGGGCAGCCGCGGCGCGGCTGGCGCCGGGGGCTGTTGGTGCCAGACCGGCACGAGCAGCGGCTCGTCGGTGTCGGGCGGGCCGGCGCCGGCGATGCTGCTGGTGTCCGCCGGGTCGATCCACAGGCGCCGGCGTTGGAAGGCGTACCCGGGCGCGGTGACCCGGTGGCGGCCCGGCAGGTGCAGGGCGGCGAAGTCGACCGGGCTGCCGTGGCACCACAGGCCGCCGACCGCCTCCCGCAGGGTGACCGCGTCGGTGCCCGGCTCGTCGGCGGGCAGCGTCGCGAGCGCGTCGCGCAGGGCGGCCAACCCGTGCCGTCGGGCGAGGGTCACCAGCGCGGCACCCGGCCCGGCCTGCACCAGCACGGCCGGTGCGTCGCCGACGGCGGCACGGAGCGCCTCGGAGAACCTGACCGGCTGGCGCAGCTGCCGCACCCAGTAGCCGGAGTCGGTCAGCTCGGCGTCGGCGAGGGCACCGGTGACGGTTGACGCGTACTCGATGCGTGGCCGCCGCGGGCGGACCGTGTCGGCCGCCGCACGCAGCGCCGGCAGGGCCGGCTCGACCAGCCGGGAGTGCAGCCCGGCGGACACCCGCAGCCGGGTCACCGCGATGCCGTCGGCCTGCAGCGCCTCCTCCAGTGCCTGCAGTGGCGCCGCCGGGCCGGCCACGACGCACGCGTCCGGCGCGTTGACCACCGCGAGGTCGAGCGCCGGGTGCCCGGCGAGCAGCCCCGTCACTTCGTGGGCGGGCAGCGGCACCGCCAGCATCGCCCCGCCGCCGGCCGACCGGGCCACGTGCGTGCACCGCACGGCGACCAGCCGGGCGGCCTCAGGCAGGCTCAACACCCCCGCGGCGACGGCGGCGGCGTATTCGCCGACGCTGTGGCCCAGCACCACGTCCGGTCGCACACCCCAGCTGTCTAGCAGTCGGGCGGTGGCGACGGAGACGGCGAACAGCGCCGGCAACCCGAACGCGGCGTCGGCCAGCCGTGCCGGATCGGTGGCCGGGTGCAGCGCCGCGCGTACGTCGGCGCCGAGCCCGCCGGCGAGCAGGTCGGCGCAGGTGTCGATGGCGGCGGCGAAGACGGGTTCCTGCTCGTAGAGCTGCCCACCCATGCCGGCGAACGCGCTGCCGGCGCCGGGGAAGGCGAACACCAGCCGGGGTGGCCGCGTCGCGGCGGGCACCGGCGCCGGCATCCGCCGCCGGTGCCCGACGGCCGCCACGCCGGCCACCCGGTGCGGGCCGTGCGCGCGGCCCACCTGCAGCGTGTACGCGACGTCGGCCAGCCGCTCGTCGGCCGGCAGCGCGGCCAGCGCGGCCCCCGCGGCGGCGGCCGCCTGCGGGGTGTGGCCGGACGCGACGAGCAGCTGCGGCCGCGCGTCCGGGGTGGACGGTGGCCGCTGGGGTGCCGGGCCGAGCACCAGATGGCAGTTGGTGCCGCCGATGCCGAACGAGCTGACCCCGGCGTACGGCGCGGCCGGCCACGGCCGGGTCTCGGTGACGACGTCGAACGGGGAGCCGTCCAGGCCGAGCAGGTCGTTGACCGGCTTGGCGTGCAGCGATTCCGGCACGATCCCGTGGCGGCGGGCCAGCACGGTCTTGATGAACGACGCGATGCCGGCGGCGGAGTTGGCGTGGCCGATGTTGCCCTTTACCGAGCCGAGCCCGCACCAGGCCGGCCCGTCGGCGCCGAAAACCCGCCGTAGCGCCTCCACCTCGACGGGGTCGCCGAGCCGGGTGGCGGTGCCGTGCGCCTCCACGTAACCGACCTGGCGTGGCTCGACACCGGCGACCGCGAGGGCCTCGGCCACGACGCGGGCCTGCCCGCGCACCGACGGGGCGGTGAAGCCGGCCTTGTCCGCGCCGTCGTTGTTGACCGCGCTGCCGTGCAGCACCGCGAGCACCGGGTCGCCGTCGGCGAGAGCGTCGGCCAGCCGCCGCAGCACCACCACACCGACGCCCTGGCTGTAGACGATGCCGGAGCCGCGGGCGGAGAACGGGCGGACCCGCCCGTCGGCGGAGAAGATCCCGTCCGGGACGTGCCGGTAGCCGCGGCCCTGCGGCACGATCAGCGACACCCCGCCGGCGAGCGCGGTGTCGCACTCCTCGGCCAGCAGCGACTGCGCGGCCAGGTGCACCGCGACCAGGGAGGTGGAGCAGGTGGTGTTGACCGCGATCGCCGGCCCGGTCAGGTTGAGCCGGTACGCGACCTGCAGCGGCAGGTAGTCGGTGTGGGTGCTGATCGCGGTCTGCAGGCTGCCGCCCGGGTCGGCGCCGCCGCCCGTGGGGTCCCATCGGCCGGCGAGGTTGCTGGTCAGGTAGGCGCTGTGCGCCGCGCCGGCGAACACGGCGACCGCACCGGCGTCGCGGCCCCCGCCGTGCCCGGCCTGCTCCAGGGCCTGCCAGCAGCACTCCAGGAACAGCCGCTGCTGCGGGTCGAGCAGCGCGGCCTCGGCGTCGGTGAGCCCGAACGGCGCCGGGTCGAACAGCTCTTGCCCCTCGATCAGCCCACCGACCGGCACGTAACCCGCGTCGCGGCGCAGCCGTCGCGGCACACCGCGTTCGGCCAGCTCTTCGTCGGTGAACCGGGTCAGCCCTTCGCGGCCGTCGACGAGCAGTCGCCAGAAGGCGTCGACGTCGGCCGCGCCGGGAAACCGGCAGGACGCGGCGGTGACGGCGATCGGCCCGCCGGTCATCGGGCGGCCTCCGCCGCGACGGCCCGAGCCTGCCGCCGGCCTGCCGGCCGCGGCGCTATGACGGGCGGCTGCGGCGGTTCTCCGGCAGGGGAGTGGGTGCTGGCATCCAGGGGACCGGTGGCGGCGACCAATGCGGGAAGGTCCTGGCTTCCGGCGGCGGTGGGTGCGCCGCCGGACCGTCGGGCGGTGAGGTGACGTGCCAGGTCGCGCACCGTGGGGTGGGTGAACAGGTCGACCACCGCCAGGTCGCCGTCGATCTCGGCGGCCAGCCTGCGGTGGGCGCGGACCAGAGTCAGCGAGGTGGCGCCGAGCCGGAAGAACGGGGTGGTGACGTCGACCGGCGTGCCCAGCAGGTCGCTGAGCACGGCGGCGATGCCTCGCTCCAGCTCCGGGTTCGGCAGATCGGCAATCCCCGGGGTGACCGCGGAGGCGGGCGCCGCGAGCGACGGCTCCATCGCCGTGTTGTCGATGGCCGGCGGCGCCGAGCGGGCGGTGACGGTGAGCTCGAGCAGCGCGTCGTCGGTCAGGCGGGGAGTCATCTCGTACCCGTCGGCGAGGGGCAGCGGGCCGGCGGCCGCCAGGGCGGCCGCCGCCGCCAGGGCCGCGGCGGGGTCCAGGCGTCCCGGGTGCACGGTGACGCGCAGCTGTAGACCCAGGCGCACGGCATGCTGCAGCAACGCCGGCAACCGGTCGGCGGCAGGCTGCGGCGCACGTGGAGTCTCAGCGGCCCCGGCCGGGCCGGTCGCGACGGCAGCAGCCGGGGACGAAGAAGTCTCGTACGGGTTCGGCAGGGCGGCATGGTCGACCTTGCCGTTCTCGGTCACCGGCAGCGCGGCCAGGCGGACGAACCGGCTCGGCACCATGTAGTCCGGCAGGCTGGCCCGCAGCCGGGCCACCAGATCCTCATCGCCGGCCGCGGCGGCCGGTTCGGCGGCCGCGACGTAGACGACCAGGCGGGGACGGCCATCCGGGCCGGGCACGGAGCGGGCCACGCACTGCCGCACGCCAGGTGCCCGGTCGAGCACGGACTCGATCTCGCCCAGCTCGATGCGGTGACCTCGGATCTTGACCTGCCGGTCGACCCGGCCGAGGAACTCGATGGTGCCTTCGGGCCGCCACCGGCCGAGGTCGCCGGTGCGGTAGACGCGGCGGCGCAGCACCGGGTGGGTGGAGAAGCGGTGTGCGGTCTGTTCCGGGTCGCCGATGTAGCCGCGGGCCACCCCGTCACCGCCGATGTACAGCTCCCCGGCCTGCCCGACGGGGCATGGCCGGCCGCTGTCGTCGAGGATGTGGAACGACTGGCCGCGCAGCGCACGCCCGTACGGGATGCTCGGCCAGGACGGGTCGACCTGCCCGATCGGGTAGCAGATCGACCAGATCGAGCCTTCGGTGGCGCCGCCGAGGCTGACCACCTGCGCCCCGGGGGCCAGGGCCCGCAGCCGGTCGGGCAGGGTGACCGGAATCCAGTCACCGGACAGCAGCACCAGCCGCAGCGCCGACAGCGCGGCCCTGGCCGCGTCCGGGTCGATCTCGGCGTACTCGACGAGCATCTCCAGCAGCGCCGGGGCGGTGTTCCACACGGTGACCCGGTGACGCTGCATCAGGCCCAGCCAGTGGCCCGGGTCGCGTTGCCGGGACGGATCCGGCAACACCATCGCCGCGCCGGCGCCGAGGATGGCGAACACGTCGTACACCGACAGGTCGAAGCTCATCGCCGACAGCGCCAGGACCCGGTCGCCGGCGGCCAGCGGGAACCGGTCGGCCAAGTCGTCGAGGGTGGTGCGGGCCTGCCGATGCTCCACCGCGACGCCCTTGGGCCGCCCCGTCGAGCCGGAGGTGAAGATGGTGTACGCCAGATCGTCCGGTGCCGCCCGGCGGCGGTCGTCGACCTGCGGTGCCGGCAGGGTGCCGTCCGGCTGCAGTTGGTGCACCCGCACCTCCTGCGGCCACGTCGGCGCCGGGTCGCCGACCACGAGGGCATGCCGGATGCCGGCCTGGCTACATACCGAGGCGATGCGGGGCGCCGGCCAGGTCGGCTCCACCGGGACGTAGCCGGCGCCGCTGGTCGTGACACCGAGGATGGCGGCGACCTGAGCGGCTCCCTTGGGTGCCGCCACCGCCACCAGATCGCCGGGCCCGATACCCAGGCCGGTCAGCGCTGCGGCGGTGCGCCCGGCGCGCGCCGCAAGATCGCCGTGCGTCACCGGGTCGCCGTCGCCGAGCAGCGCGACCGCGTCCGGCGCCAGCGCGGCGGCTGCCCGCAGCGGGTCGTCGATCAGCGGTCCCGCGTCGCCGAACGGTGCACAGTCCATCGGCTCGTCCGGCAGGAACGACGGGTCCCACCCGAGCGCCGGGTCGGACCAGGCGGCCTCATCGTCGGCGAGACGCCTCAGTAGGCGCAGGTGCGCATCGCGCATCGCGGCGGCGAAGCCGTCGGGCAGGCAGCCGTCGACGGTGTCCCAGGCGATCCGCAGGCGGTCGGCCTCGTCCCACACGATGTGGTCGATGAGCACCTGCGGGGTCTGCGACACCCCGAACACCTCCCGCCCGAGCCAGGCGGTCGGTGCCTCGCCGTCGCCGCCCAGACCCACACCGCTGGTGAACACCACCGGGTAGGCCGGGGTGAGATCGCCGTCGCGATGCTCGCGCAGCACCTCCACGGCGGAGACGGAGCGGTGGTCCAGGTCCGTCCAGAACCGGCGGTTCACCACGGCGGCGTACGAGCCGAACCCGTCCCATGCGGTGAGGTCGAGGGCCGGGGACTCGCTCAGCACCGTGGTGGTGAAGTCGCCCACGACCGCGTCGAGGTCGGCACCGTCGGGCCGGTCGAACAGCGTGGTGTTCAGGCAGAACGGCGCGGTGGCACCCCAGCGGTGCAGCACCAGCGCGCATGCGGCCAGCAGCACCGCCGTCGCGGACAGGCCACGGGCCGCAGCGTGGCGCCGCAGACCCGCCCACTGCTGGTCGGTCAGCTCAGCGGCGTACCGGGTGAAGCGCGGCACGCCGAGGTCGGCGGCCGGCCTCGCCCATGGCAGGGCCGGCCCGGGCGGCAGGGCCGGCACCCGCTGCGACCAGTAGGCGTGATCCGTCGCCCGCCGCGCCGTCTCAGCCGGATCGCGGTCGCGGCGGGCCAGCACCGCCGCGAACGTCGTGGACGCCTCCGGCAGGTCCGCGTCGGGATCAGCGGTGAGCTGCCCCCACTCGCGCATCAGCCGCATCCAGCTCGCCATGTCCAGCGCGATGATGTCCATCCCCACGAACAGGCGAGTCCGCCCGTCCGGCAGCAGCGCCGCCCGCACATCGAACAGCGGCCACACCTCAACGGGCCGTAGCTGGTGAGAGCACTGGTGCCGCAGCCGGGCAAGCTCACCGGCGAGGTCATCGTCGTCGCAGGCGCGCAGGTCGACGACCGCGATGCGGTAGGGCGGCGCCGCGGGCAGGATGCGTTGCCGCGCGTCGGCGTCGACCACCATCCGCAGCATGGGATGACGGGCGATCAGCCGGTTCCACCCCGCTTCCAGCCGCAGCACGTCCAGTTCCGGATCGTCGGCGGGCTGCCGGTCGTACTCGAAGTAGAAGAAGGTCGCGACGCCGCCCAACGGAAAGGACGGATCTCGGCCCACCAGATAGGCGGCCTGGACCGCGGTGAGGGGGAACGCCTCGCGTCCGGGGTCGGCGGAGGCGTTTTCCTGCGCCGGCACGCTTCGGATCGTGTCGGTGGCCTGCAGGCGCGCCGACTCCACCGCGGCCGCGACCGTGCGCGGTGTCGCCCCGTCCAGGAAGACGGTCAGCGGCAGGTCGGCGTCGAGATCCTCGCGCAGCCGGCGCCGCAGCCGCACGGCCGTGAACGACTCCAGGCCCAGCTCGGTGAGCAGCACCTCGGGCTGCACCTGCAGCGGGTCGAGATCGAGCACCTCCGCCAGGCAGTCGCTCACGGCCTCCAGGCACTCGGCTGGCCGGTACGGCTGGGTCATACGTCTCCCTCTCCGGGCGGCTTCGGGCAAGCATTAGAACACGAAAACGAAAACTATTTCCAGTAGCGGCATCGGCGAGGCCACAAGAGGGCGATGAGAGTGCGCTGCCCAACCGGAATCGAAGAGGAGGTGAACGGGCGAGTCCGTACTGCGCCAGGAGCAAGCCGGAGGAGATCTCAGCCGCCGAGCAGGTAGAGCGCCGGAGCCAGCACCGGCATGGCATCGCTGAACCAGTTGGACAGGGTCGCCGTCGACAGACCATCACGTTGCCCACGGCCCCCGACCGGGTCCTGATGGACGGTCGGGGGCCGTGGGAATGGTTACGGTGTCAGCCGACCTGGATGGTGTAGCTGACGGTGGGGCTGGCGACCCCGGAGCCGCCCTGCGTGGTGGCCTTGAACGTCAGCGTGTAGGTGCCCAGTGCTGAGAACGCCCAGTTGCCGTGGGCGTGCGTGCCGGCGCTGATGCCCCCCGGCCAGGTGGAGATCGGGCAGCCGGTGGCGGTGTTGGAGTTGAGCCGGTAGCTGGGGGTGCCGAAGGCGTTGGTGGTGTAGAGGGTGAATCGGCCGCCGGCGGGGACCGAGGACGCGCTGACCAGTTCCATCTTGATCGGTCCCTGGTCCGCGGGCACGTCCTCGGTGTTCCAGCCGGCCCACAGCAGGTTGGTGTTCTCGGCTTGCGGGGCAACGTAGACGGTGGAGCCGGCCGTTCCGAGGCAGTTCCAGGCGGATCCGCTCGGCACCGTGATGGCGGAGCTCGACGGCAGCCGCAGGGTCGTGGCCGCCGGGGAGAGGTCGTCGTTGGCGGGGCTGTACGTCCTGATGTCGAGGGTGAGCGAACCGTTGGCGTAGTCGAGGTCAAGGACGTCGATGTGCCCGGTCTCGATGGTGGCGGCGGACGCCGGTGCGGCGGCCAGGCCGAGGACAGTGGCGGTGACGGCGGCGGTGACCGCCAGCAGCCGCTTGGTAAGCCTCATGATCTGTTTCTCCGTTCTACCGGCTGAAAGCTGGGTTGGTGGTGCGGGTCAGCACTGGACCTGGAAGGTGAGCCACGCCGCTGCTGAGGTCACCCGCTTGCCGGTGGCGGCCAGGATTCCGGTCGCTTCGACCTTGATGCGGTAGGTGCCGGCCTTCTCGAACGCCCAGTTGGCGTGCAGGTGACTGCCGACTGGCCTGGTGATCGCGTCGGGCAGGCCGTCCTCGCTGTCGACCAGCACGTTCGGCGCGCCCACGGGGTCGGTGGTGAACAGGCTGAACCCGTCCGGACCGATGACTCTGGTGACCCTGATCTGGATGCTGTCGCTAGCGAAGACGCCCGACTGCAGTTCTTCCGTGGCGAGGCCGGGCCACAGCAGGTTCTCGTCTTGGACCTCGGGGAGGACGTGGACGGTGGCACCGGGAGCGCCGAGGAACGCGTACCTCGGGTCGTCCGGCACGGTCATGGCCGCCCCAGGCTTGACGACGAACACCACGTCGGCCGGGTCGCGCTCCACGTCCGGGTCGACGGTCTCGTCGTGGACCGAGATCTCGAGCGCGCCGTTCTCGAAGGCGACGTCAACCGCGTCGACGTGCCCCTGGGACAGAACCACGGTACTGGCCTGGGCGGGTGCGGCCCAGGCCAGTACGCCGGCGGTCATCGCCGCCGTGACGGCGGTCAGTGCCGACATCCTGGCTCGCATGCAACTCCTCCTCACGCCCGCGACACCACGTCGCAGGCAGTCGGAAACGATAATCGTTTCCATGAAGCTGTCAAGCGTGTCGTCCCGTCCGCGACACAGGACAGGGGTGACGAGCTGACGCGTCACGTAGGCGTATGTGGAACGCCTGGGCCGCATGCCGGTCCAGGCGTCTCGACATGGCGATGAGGCCGTGCTAGCTTCCCCCGCGTATCTGACATCGGTTTTCATTTTATGTTTTGGAGGGAGGGAAATGAGGGCGAGAAGACTGAAGCGCCTCGCCGCCGCCGCCGGCACGGTCATCGCAACCGTCGGCGGCCTGGTGGTGGCCGTCTCCGGCCCCGCTTCGGCTCAGGAGAATGTGGTGCTGTCCGCGGGCCACGTCGATGCGGTCGACGTGCACTATGCGGACGGTCGGTTGGTGTTGAAGGTGCACGACGACACCGTGCAGCCGTCGGTCAGCCGGGACCCCGGGGACGTGGCGTTCCAGGTGTTGCCGCAGGCTGCGGTCGAGGTGCCGGATCTGCCGGAGTACGCGTTTCTCGGGCCGGCTGGCTCGACGGTGTGGCTGCTGCCGATGACGCAGGATCCGAACCTGTTATGGCCAGGGTGGAACACCACCCGGCTGCCGACCGGGGTGTTCCGGGGTGAGAAGCTCAGCCTGAGCCTGGTGGACGTCTCCGGACCGGGCCGCGTCTCGGTGTTCATGACCGACCCGGTCGGGCAGCCGCTGATCAAGTTCCGCAGCGACGATGGTCTGCCGGATGCGATCGACGTGCCGGTCGGCACGCACGCCCACGCCAACTGGGTGTTCGGGGCGCTGGGAAGCTACACGTTGACGTTCCGCGCCGACGCCACGCTCACCGACGGGCGGCAGGTGTCCACCGGTTCGGTGGCGTACCGGTTCGTGGTGGGCGACCTGCCGGATCCCGACCCGCAGGTTCAGCTGTCGATCCAGGGCCTGCAGCCGGCGTACGCTCCCGGCGCGACCGTGACGCTGACCGCGGTCCAGACCCCCACCAGCGACCTGAACCGGTACCGCTGGTTCAGCAAGTGCCCAGGCACGGAGGAGTTCACCGCGGTGCCGGGCGAGACCTCGGCGGCGTACTCGTTCACCGCCACAAACCAGCTGGACGACTGCCAGTACCTGGTCCGGCTGTACCGCGACGGTGAGGTGGTGGTCGCGGAGAGCGGTCCGGCGACGCTGAACGTCGACGATGCCACCTCGCCGGCACCGTCGCAGACGATCACGGTCACCATCGACGGGACACAGGGGGCGTTGGTCGTCAGCGTGGACCCCAACGACCGGACGGTGACGCTGCCGGCGGCCGTGCTGTCCACGGCTGGCGACCGGTGGCAGAGCAGCGGTGAGCTGCGCCCTGTCACGGTGACCGACACCCGACCGGGCGCGCCCGGCTGGAATGTCGCCGGCCGGTTGAGTGACTTCACCTCCGGGGCCACCCGGGTCGGCGGTAAGTACCTCGGCTGGGCACCCACCGTGCTGGCACAGGCAAACGGTCAGGGTGTGGCGGCGGGCCAGGAGGTCAAGCCCGGCTTCGCCTCCGGCAACGGTCTGGCCGCCAGCAGCGTGCTCGGCTCCGCACCGGTCGGTGCCGGACGGGGCACAGCCCGGCTCGGTGCCGGGCTCAACCTGGAACTGCCCACCGATACCGGCGCGGGCCAGTACACCGCGACGTTGACCCTGACCGCCATCTAGATCCATTACGCCGTCTCGGCGGCTTCGGCGAAGTCCGTGGCCGCCGAGACGGCGAAACTGACGTGGGTTCCGGAAGCGAAGGCAACAACCGTACGAGGAGACCTGAGGTGAAACTCACCTCCAGCGAGGCGAGGCGGATGAAGGCAGCCATGGCGGGGATGTTCGACCGCGGCGCCGCAACCTACGACCGGGTCGGCGTCGAGTTCTTCGGTCCGATGGGACGTGAGCTGGTACGCCGAGCCGACCTGCGCCCCGGGCAGCGCGTGCTCGACGTGGGCTGCGGGCGGGGCGCCGTCCTGCTCCCAGCGGCGGCGGCCGTTGGGCCGACAGGCAGGGCGATCGGCATCGACCTGGCTCCGCGGATGGTCGAGTTCACCCGAGCCGAGGCCAGGGCTGCCGGCCTCACGCAGGTGCAGGTGGAGGTCGCCGACGCCGAGGCTCCACCGCTGCCCGAGACCGCCTGGGACGCGGTGCTCGCGGGCCTTGTGCTGTTCCTGCTCCCCGCCCCCCTTGAGGCGTTGCGCGTGTATCGGCGTCTGCTCCGCCCAGGCGGGCGGGTCGGATTCACCACGTTCGCCGCCCACGACCTCCGGTTCACCGACGCACTGCGCGTTCTGGCGCAGCACCTGCCCGACGGAGAACGTCAGTCGCCGACGGCGGCTCAGGAGGGCCTCTTCGCCACGCCGGAGTCAACCGCCGCGCTGCTGGAAACCGCGGGCTACCGACGGGTCACGGTTGAGGAGGCGACCTTCCGCAGCCAGTTCCGCGACGTCGAGCACTGGATGACGTGGGCCTGGTCGCATGGGGCTCGTGCCCTGCTGGAACGGATTCCGACCGAGCGGCTTCCCGCCGCGCTCGCCGACGCCAGCCGGGTCCTGACCCGCGTCGGCGGAGACCTGGTGCTGACCACGACCGTCCGGTTCGCCTTCGGCGTACGCGCCGCCCAGTGACTCGCTGCGGACTTCGCTCCCGCGAACCCGAACCCCGATCCCTGCACGTAGCGGGCAGTTCCACCACGAACACCTGCTCTGCAGCGTCCGGTGGCGGGATCGGCAGCCCCGGCTCGGCGTCGGCCGGCACCTGGAGCTCTGCCGACCGACACCGTGCCCGGACGTACGACGCGGATCAGCGCATCGGCGAGACATGTCCGGCCGCGATGGCCGAGCCGGCGGCGGGTTCTGCCTCGCCGGAAGGCCGCTGGATCCGCGTGCGGCGTTTGGTGAGCAGGCCGTGGCGTGGGGCGAGCAGCCAGGCGGTGAGGAAGATGGTGGTGGCGACCAGGACGATGGTGCCGCCGACCGGTGTGTCGTAGCTCCACGATAGGTACAGCCCGACGAGCGCGGACGTGCCGCCGATCGTCGGGGCGAGCAGCATCATCACGCCGAGCCGGTCGGTGAGCAGCCGGGCGGCCGCGGCGGGAGTGATCAGCAGGGCCAGGACGAGAATGTTGCCGATGGTCTGCAGGGAGATCACCACGGCCAGGGTCACCAGGACGTAGAGCACGATGTCGAGCCAGAACACCGGCAGGCCCATCGAGCGGGCCATCTCCCGGTCCAGGCAGACCGCGACGAACTCCTTGTGCAGCGCGAGCACCAGGCCGAGGATGACCAGCCCGGTGATCCCCACCAGGTAGAGGTCGCGGTCCGGGATGCCGGTGATCGAGCCGAACAGGAACTGTTGCAGCGAGCCGGAGTATCCGGGCGCTTGCGAGATGATCACGATGCCGAGGGCGAACGTGGCGACCAGGAAGACGCCGATCAGGGAGTCTTCCTTGACCCGCCGGTTCTGGGAGAAGATCGCGATCAGCAGGGCCGTGGCGACGCCGGCGACGGCGCCGCCGAGTACCAGGCTGCCCTGCAGGACGAAGGCGATGGCGAGGCCGGGGAAGACGGCGTGTGCGACGGCGTCGCCGATGAAGGCCATCCCGCGCAGGACGACGTAGCAGCCGACCACGCCGCAGACGATGCTGGACATCACCGCGATCGCCAGCGCCTTGGGCAGGAACGCGAGGTCGGGGTTGAGCAGGTCGGTGAGGAAATCGGTAATGGGCACTAGCTGGCCTTTACGAGTTTGAGGAGCGGGGAGGTCTCACTGACCCCGAACGTGCGCATCCACACCTCGACGTCCTGGAGCTGGTCGGGCCGTCCGTCGGCGATGACCTGGCCGTTGAGCAGGACCAGCCGGGTGCAGGATTCCATCGCCGCGACCAGGTCGTGGGTGGTCATCAGCACCGCATGGCCCTCCCGGGCGAGGTTGGCGAACAGGTCGCCCAGCAGTTCCTGGGTGGGCATGTCCAGTCCGGTGAACGGTTCGTCGAGTAGCAGGATGCTCGGCGCGAGCGCGAGGGCGCGCGCGACCAGGACACGTTGGCGTTGCCCTCCGGAGAGTTCGGCGACGGGCCGGGCGCGCAGCGCGGACAGCTGGACGCGGTCGAGTGCGTCGCCGACCGCCCGCCAGTCGGCCACGTCGGGGCGGCGGAGCAGGCCGATCCGACCCGTTCGGCCGCTGAGCACGGTCTGTTCGACGGAGATAGGGAAGTCCCAGGTGAACTCATGGCGCTGGGGGACGTACCCGATCGCCGAGCGTCCGGGCCGGGACGGTTTGCCCTCTACCAGCACCCGGCCGCCCCTGGTGCGGATCAGCGCCAGGATGGCGCGCAGCAGGGTGGTCTTTCCCGCGCCGTTGGGGCCGAGCAGCCCGACCAGTTCCCCGCGGTCGAGGTGCAGCCGCACGTCGCGCAGCACCGGCCGTCCGCCGAGGTCCACGTTCAGGTGTTCGATGTCCAGTGCTCTCACGGCTGAGCCCCCGACGGTGACGTGCTGCGCTCCCGTTCGGCTCGGCGCTTCGCGCCGCGCCCGCGTAGCAGGACCAGGAGCAGGCCGGCGGTGAGCAGGAGCGCGGCACCCGCCAGCACGACGACCAGCGGCAACGGCGAGGTGTCGTCTGGTGCGCCAGCGGCGTCGCGGGACGCACCGGCCGCCGCCTCGCCAACCGGCATGCGGCTGCGGTCCACAACAGCCGCGAAGGCTTCGTCGGTGCTGGTCGCGTCGCCGATCGCGAAGCGCAGCGTCCGGGTGGCGGAGACCTTTTCGCCGCTGATCAGGTCGGCCGACACCTGCACGGTGACCAGGTAGACGCCGGGAGTGGAGAAGACCCAGTTGGCGTGGGTGTGGGTGTTGACCTCGACCCAGAATGGCTGGGCGGCCGGCTCGGCGGAGCGCCACAAGACCTGCGGCGCGGCGAAGTTGCCCGCTTGGAGGAACGTGGTCAGCGTGCCCGGCCCGCGTACGCCGAGCAGGTTCAGCGTGGCTCCGCGGTCGATGGTTTGCATCACCTGGGGGTCCTGGGTGTTCCAGCCGATCCAGACCACGTTCTGGTTCTGCACTTGTGGCACCACGTGGACTCGCTTGCCCGCGTCGATGCCGAGGAAGGCGTACGCGGGGTCGTCGGGAACGGCCTGCAGCGCGGCGTCGGAGACGCGTAGCACGGTCTCGTCGGGGCTGCGCCACACCGGCTGCGGCTGTGTGCCGTCGTGGATGAGCAGGGTCCACTGGCCGTCGACGTAGCGGGGTCCGATGTCCACGTGCCCGGCGTCGAGCACGACCCGGCCGGTGGCGATGGGCTGGTCCGCGGCGATCGACTGACCCGGGCTCGGCGCCGGCTGCCCGGCCACGGCAGGCGTCTGCGTCGCCACCACCGCGACCAGGGTTGCGACCGCCCATCGGCTGATCGCCGTCGCCGTCCGCACCGCGCGCGAACGCGCCCGTCGTGCCGTCACTTGTGCCTCCCTCGATCCGCCCTGGTCAGGCAATCGCGCAGCGACTGGGCGTTGAACCGCATCATGTCCATGTAGTTGGTGACGTTTCCGTCGAAGGTGTCGCCGTAGATCGAGCAGACCCGCAGCCGCTCTTCCCGGGCCACCTCGCTCAGGGTGGTGGAGCGGGCCGCCAGGTTCGGTTCCAGGAACACGGCGGGGATGTCGAGGTTGCGGATCGTCTCGGTGAGCCGGCGCCGATCGGCGAGGCTGGGCTCGGTGGCCGGGTTCGGGGTGACGAAGCCGGAGATCTGGATTCCGTAGGCCTGGCCCAGGTAGCCGAACGCGTCGTGCGTGGTGACCAGGTGCCGCCGGGACGGGGGTATCTGGGCGATCGTGTCCCGGACGTAGCCGTCCAGCCGCTCGAGTTCGGCGATGTAGGCCGCGGCGTTGGCGCGGTACGTCGCCGCGCCCGGCGGGTCCACCCCGACCAGTGTGTCGCGGATCAGCTCGACGTAGGAGATCGCGTTGCGCACGTTCTGCCACAGGTGCGGGTCGATCTCCCCGTGCACGTGCTTGCCGAGCACCGCCTGCGGTAACTGGTGGACCCGCGTGCCGGGCCGGCCGAGGAACCGGAACCGGCGGTCACCGGGCACCTCCAGCAGCGCCTTGTTCGGCACCTCGATCACGGTACGAGCGGGGTCGTACACCCGCTGGTTCGCCTCGCCGCTTCCCTCCGGATCGGCGAACAGGTACAGCCGCCCCTCGTCGATGTCCGCCGTGAGGTCGGCGTGCCCGGAGTTCAGCACCGCCGCGCCCGCCATGCCCGGCACCGAATGCGGATCCACTCCCACGGCGAAGGTGAACGTCTGCTCGCCGAGCGGGACCGGTGCCGCCTGCGGGGTGACCGCGAGTTGCGCACGCATGGTCAGCCGGTAGATGCCCGGCTTGGTGAACGCCCAGCTCATGTGGGTGTGCGCGTCCGGTGGCAGGCGGGCCGTGTCGTCCCGGTAGCCGTTGGCGGGCTCGAACCCGTCGGCGGAGTCGACGTAGAACGAGGGGTTGCCGAATGACTCGGTCAGGTAGGCGACCAGGTCACCCGGCCCGTGCGCTGCGGTGGCGGTGAGGAGCACGTCGGACGAGCGGTTCGCGCCGTGCGCCGTGCCGGTGCCGCGCACGCGCATGCCCAGCCAGATGGTGTCCAACGAGGCGTCCTCGACCAGCGGGATGATCTCCGCCGCGTACTTCACCGCCCCCTCGGCCAGCGAGATGTTCGGTACGCCGTCGCGCAGGTTCGCGTCCAGCGTCTTGATGACGGCCTGCTCCTCCAGCAGCAGGTAGTTGCTGAACGCGACGTCGGCGTACACGACGTTGCGGACGTCGCGCAGAGACGGCTCGTAGCTGTGCGGATCGGCCCGGTCCGGCACCAGTGAGCTGACCCGTACCCGGTCGCCGCCGACGCGGCTCGCCAGGTCCCGCAGGATCCCGGTGGTCGTGATGACCTGGACCCGCTGGTCGTGCGCGCTCAACGCCACTTCGGCGCGGCAACCGGCCAGCACCCCGATGAGCAGGGGCAACACCAGAAGTCGCGGCCACGCGCAGGCCCGGCGCGGGCAGGCGCGGGGAGCCCCGGAACCGACAACGGACACCTGCATCCTCCTCTCCTCGGCGCTTAGGGGATGGGTCCGGCGGGTGCCGCCGCCGGGTCGCGGCGACGACGACCGGCGATCCGCAGCAGCGCTCCGACCAGCACGAGCAGGAGCCCACCGGCGGAGACCGGAATGACCCACGACTCTCCGGTGCGGGGCAATCGGCCGGTGCCGCCGGAATCGCCGATGCCGGGCTTGCCGTCACCGCCGGTGCCGGATCCGCTGCCGAACCCGGAGTTCGGGTTGGTGCTGTCGCCCACCGCGATCGTCAGCGTCTTACTGTCGGTGACCGTCTTTCCGGCGGTGGTGGTGGCGCTCATCTGTACCGCAAGCCGATAGAGGCCAGGCTTGCTGAAGGCCCAATTGCCGTGGGCGTGCGTGTTCGGTGGGATGGGCAGCCGCTGCGGCAGGCCTTTGGCCGAGTCGAACAGGACGTTGGCGTTGCCAAACGATCCGGTCAGGAAGAGCGTGAAGCGTCCTGGACCGTCGACGCCGGCGAGAGTCCAGGTCACGTTGCCCCGGGTGCCGGTGATGACCGACTCGTGCTGGGTGTTCCAGCCGGGCCAGACGATTCCGGCCTGCTGGGCCTGCGGCAGCAACCAGATCGCCTCTCCTGCCTTGCCGAGGAAGTCCGCCCCCGCCGGCACCGTTGTCTTGGCTTTGTCCTTGACGTGCAGGACCACGTCGGCGAGTTCGCGCCACACCGGTGGGCTGGCCGTGTCGTCCCGGACCCGAATCGTCCAAGCGTCGCCGGACAGTTGCGGCCCCATGTCGACGTGCCCATCAGCGATCACCCGGCGGGCGCCGGTGGCTGCCGACCTGGCAGCGGCCGCGTTCGCGGCCGCAGGCAGCGGGGGCGAGGATGTGGCCGTGGGCGTGGCCGCTGCGGCGTTCGGGACCGCCATGGCACGCGCCGGCGGGGCCGGGGGAGTCTTGACCGCAGCGGCCGGGGCGGGTGCCGGCGCGGCAGGACCCGGCTGGATGGGCGGGACACTGATCCGGTACGTCGCCTCGGTGGTAACGGATCGGCCAGTGGACAGCGTCGCCGACGCGGCGAAGGCCAGCCGGTAGTCCCCGGCCGAGTCGAACGCCCACACCACCGGAGTGCGGGTCGCGGCCGGCAACGCGATGTCCCGTGCGGCCCGGCCGAGCAGATGGCGGGGCGCGCCAAGGCCGGACAGGGTGTAGGCGGTGAAGTTCCCGGGACCTTCAGCCGCTGTCAGTGACAGCGTCACCACGTCCCCCCGCACGAGGCCACGCCGCACCCCGCTGGTGTCGAGCATGGGTAAACCGGTGTCTCCGGGAGTGAGCGACCAGATCGACGTGCCGGGGCTACCGAGGAACGAGAAAGCCTTATTCTGCGGTACCCGTACGGCCACCCCGCCGTCCGGCCCCAGCGTCACCTCGGCCGGGTCGTGCCCGACTGCCTGCCGGGCCACCTGCGTGGCGTCCCGGATGCGTAGCGACAGCGCGCCGTCGACAACCGACAGGGACACCAGATCCGCCCCGGCGGCGTCGACCGACACCGCGGCGGCCCCCGCCGGTACAGCGCCGGCCGGCAATACCAGAGCGGCCAGGGCGAATCCCGCGACCGCAGCACGCAGAGGTGCTGTTCTCATCATTCTCCCTACTGGATCCGTCGTCTGTCGAAGTTGCGGACCCCCGCGCGCTGCGGGCCGGTCACTCCTCGACCTTTGGAGTCGGCACGGGCGCCGCCGGTACGTCGTCTGGACTGCGCCCTATCCCGCGCGACAAGGCATCCGCGGTCATGTCGGCCGCAGGTTTCTCGGTCGGTGCCGCTGTCGTCACCGCGGCTTCGGCGCGGCCTTGCTCACGAGCGGTGGCCAGGGCGTGCGCCAAGTCTCGGGCCGCTGCGCGCCGTCGCCGTCGACGGACCGCCACCAGCGTCCAGGCGGCACCGGCGAGCAGGGCCAGCATCAGCAGCTGGGACCACGGCACGGCCCAAACGGTCACCTGATGGGACACGGTGCCCGGCGGCGGGTCGAGCGTCTGCCCGGCAACGGCTGCCGGTGTGACAGCGGCGGTGACGGTGAGCCGGAACAGAGGCGGGACCTGGGCGAGCCGCACGGTGGTCCGTACCGCGTCGCCGGGCAGGATCTCAGGAAGCGTCCCGCCGGACGCAGACCCGGCGGTCAGGCCGAGCGGTCCCGCAGCGTGCACGGTCGGCGCGCCGGCGAGCCGGACGTTGCCGGTGTTCCGAACCGTGGCCGTAGCGGTGACCTCGCCGCCACCGAACGGATTGAGTGAACCGCGGTGCTGTACCCGCACGTCTTCCAGCGCCAGCGCCGGGCGAAGTTCGCCGGTGACTCGCAGATAGATGCGAGTACCGACCCGGTGGTCGACGGCCACCTGATTGCCGTGGGCGTCGGTGGTCGTAGCCGTGAGCGAGGCCACGACACCGCCCACGTGATCACCCGGAGTGGCGTTGGCCGGCACGTTCACGGTGAACGGCACGTCCACCCGGGAGCTCGACGGGATCGTCAGCTGCCGGGAGGTGAGGCTGACCCACGAACCCACATCGACCGGCCGCCGCGCCGCGGGCAACAGGTCGAAGCCACCCTGCGCTGTGGTGACCGCATCGCTGGCGTAGACACTCAGGGTGATTGGCCGCGCGGAGTGGTTCGTGACAGCGACGTAGTCGGTCAACCTGGCACCGGGATCAAGCTTGTAGGCGAATGCCGCACGCCCGTTGGGCCCCTTCGGGCTCGATGGACTCACCCCCCACGTCACAGCCGCCGGCGCCACTGCTTTAGGAGAGCCGCCAGCGGGTGGCGGCGTAGGCGCCGGTCCCGGTACGGCTATCGGCGGGGCGATGCCGAGCAGGACGACGGAAACACCGATGAGTGAACGCATAGCAGAGGCAGCAGTCCGTTTCGGGTCGAGACG
This sequence comes from Micromonospora sp. NPDC007230, assembly GCF_042869115.1. NCBI lineage: Bacteria > Bacillati > Actinomycetota > Actinomycetes > Micromonosporales > Micromonosporaceae > Micromonospora > Micromonospora sp. NPDC007230. The sequence continues at coordinate 124,247 of NZ_JBIAFE010000012.1, forward strand.
TGGCCGGGGTGGACCAACGGTGATGGCGGCGAAAGTTACGTGAGCCCCGTGGCCGGTCTTGGGTATCAACGCTCATGAACTCGCCCCGCCGGAACGCAGCCTCTCAGCAAATGAAAACCGTTGTCAAGTAGTTGGCGGGATGCGGGCCCGCCGGGTGGTTGCTGGGTGGTCAACGTGTTCTTCGGCTGGTGGGCCTGGGTCGTGGCGTCTCCAGCAGGCGACCCGTCGGTGAGGCATCTCCTTGGAGGTTCTGGCCGCACGGATCGGGACATTAATGACCGCCCAGCCGGATGCACCGACATCCTCGGCGGGTGCGACGGCCAGTCGGCGACCACGCCGGCGCCTCCAGTGGTCGCACGGCTCCGCGACCTGCGTCGTCTCGTGCCGCACGGCCTGCGCCGGTCCGCCGAAGAGGTGCAGGTGCTGCCCGAAGGTTCGACCCGCCGTCGAGGAGTCAAACGAAAACCATTATCGTTTACGGTGTCTGTTCAGCCTGGCTCGACACGTGAAGGAGACCCTCATGGCCGTACCGAAGCGAAAGATGTCGCGGTCGAACACCCGGCACCGCCGGGCGCAGTGGAAGGCGCAGGTGCCGCAGTTGACCCCGTGCCCGTGCCCCCGCAAGGAGATGGTGGTGCCGCACCGGGCCTGTGCGCACTGCGGGCTCTACAAGGGCCGCCAGGTGGTGGGGGAGCCGTGACCGGTCGCCTGCCGGTGGCCGTCATGTCCGGCTTCCTCGGGGCCGGCAAGACCAGCCTGCTCAACCACGTCCTCGCCAACCGGGACGGGCTGCGCGTCGCGGTGATCGTCAACGATTTGACATCCTCCCGGCCCTGAAGGGCCGGTATTCTCACGGTCGCCCGTGAGGTTTCCTGTTTCATCGCCGACTGCCTTTCCGGGAGGACTTTCCCTTGGGGTCTTACATCAGCTCCGCAGGCGTTTTACCTCTCCGCCAGCCCGGCGGCGAGGATGTTCTTAGCGGCGTTGATGTCCCGGTCGTGCTCGACCCCGCAGCCCGGGCACGTCCAGGAGCGGACATTGAGGGCGAGGGTGGTGTTGATCCGTCCGCAACCGGAGCAGGTTTTGGACGTGGGCAGCCACCAGTCGACGGGGATTACCTCACGCCCGTACCAGTCAGCTTTGTACTCCAGCATGCTCCGTAACTGACCCCAGCCTGCGTCGGAGATGACGCGGGCCAGGCGGCGGTTGCGGAGCATGTTGCGCACGCTGAGGTCTTCGATCGCGACCGTTTGGGTCTCACGGACGAGTCGAGTGGTCAGCTTGTGCAGGTAGTCCCGACGCCGGTCGGCGATCCGGGCGTGGATGCGGGCCACCTTCATTCGGGCCTTCGCCCGGTTCGCGGAGCCCTTCTGTTTGCGGGCCAGGTTCCGCTGCGCCTTGGCCAGCTTGCGCCGGTCGGCCTGCCCGTAACGCGGGTTGGCCACCTTGCCTTCCTCGTCGCTGATTCCGGGGATCGGGTGGGACAGGGTGAGCAGGCTGGTGATGCCCGCGTCCACACCGACCTCGGCCGCTGCGGGCGGCAGCCGCTTCACGGTGGGGTCTTCCACTAGCAGGGAGACGAACCAGCGGCCGGCGGCGTCGCGGGACACGGTGACCGTGGAGGGTTCCGCCCCTTCGGGCAGGGGCCGGGACCACACGATGTCCAGCGGGGCGTTCATCTTGGCCAGGGTGAGCCGGCCGTCCCGCCAGCGGAAGGCGGAGCGGGTGTATTCGGCCGACGCCCGCGACTTGCGCTTGGATTTGAACCGCGGATACCGGGACCGCTTGTCCCAGAACGCCACGAACCCCGCCTGCAGATGCCGCAGCGTCTGCTGCAACGGCACCGACGACACCTCGTTCAGGAACGTCAGCTCCTCGGTGCGTTTCCACTCGGTCAGCCACGCCGACGACTGCACGTAGGTGGTGCGCTGACGATCCACTGCCCAAGCCCGGGTGCGCGCCTCGAGCGCCCGGTTGTAGACCAAACGCACGCACCCGAACGTGCGGTTCAACTGTTCGGCCTGTTCAGGAGATGGATAGAAGCGGTACTTGTACGCCCGCTTCACCACCTCACCCACGCCTCACACCCTACCAACCGTCCATGTAAGACGATCACTGAGGGGAGGGGCGGCGTTTCCTCCCGGCCGTAAACGGCCGGGTTTCCACGCCGCAATTCCGATGAGCGAGGTCAACATCGACGCCGCGTTGATCCGCGACGGCGGGGCGCTGTCGCGCACCGAGGAGCGGCTGGTAGAGCTCACCAACGGCTGCATCTGCTACACACTGCGCGACGACCTGCTGGACGAGGTGGCCCGGCTTGCGCGGCTGGGTCGTTTCGACTACCTGCTGATCGAGTCCAGCGGAATCTCCGAACCGATGCCGGTGGCGGCCACGTTCGCCTTCGGTGTGGAGGGCGGGCAGGTGCTCGACGACCTGGCCCGGCTGGACGCGGCCGTAACGGTGGTCGACATGGCCGGACTGCTGGCACGCATCGAGCGGGGGAGACTCTTGAGCAGCGCGGGCTGTCGGCGTACGAGGGTGACGACCGGAGCATCGCCGACCTGCTGGTCGATCAGATCGAGTTCGCCGACGTGCTGGTCGTCAACAAGACCGACCTGGTTGACGCGGACGACCTGGCCCTGGTGGAGGCGCTGCTGACCCGCCTCAACCCTGCGGCTAGGCAGGTCCGGGCGGTGCACGGGCGGGTGCCGCCGGTGGAGATCCTGAACACGGGCCGGTTCGACCTCGAACGCGCGGACCGCGCCCAGTTGGGTGGCCGAACTCAACGGCGAGCATGTGCCGGAGACCGAGGAGTACGGCATCTCCAGCATCGTGTTCCGCGACCACCGACCGTTCCACCCGCAGCGGCTGTGGGATCTGCTCACCGACGGGCTTGACCGCTTCGGCGTCGTGCGCTCCAAGGGCTTCCTGTGGCTGGCCGCTCGGCCGGACGTGCAGGCCCTGTGGTCGCAGGCCGGGCCGTCGGGTCGCTGCGATCCGGTCGGTGTGCCGGTCGCGGTTTCCGGGGAATAGCCGGAGGATCCCGCCGAGCGGGCCGAGTTGGAAACCCGCTGGCATCCGGTCTTCGGCGACCGGCAGCAGGAACTCGTCCTCATCGGCGTCGGCCTGGACGCCGACGGCCTCCGCGCCGCGCTGGAGCGCTGCCTGCTTACCGATGCCGAAATCACTGCCGGGGCGGACACGTGGCGGGCACTGCCCGACCCGTTCCCCGAATGGGATCTCGGCGACCTGCACGACCACGACCATGCCGAACCGACCACGGTGCCGGGCTGACGATGCGGGACGCCCTCGCCCCACAGGACGCCACGCGATGGCGGCGCGACTGGGAAGCCATGATGCGCCACGACCAGCCGGGCCGAAAGGAACCCGTCACGGCTGGGCTGGACGCGGTCGACGCGCCGCAGCGCATGTGCCGGGCCAGGGCGGAGGTCATGCCGGCGCAGCCGCAACCGACGGCCTGGTACCAGGCCCGATCGTCTGCGGCGGCGCCGACGAGGCGGTGCGCGTGCGCGGCCAGCCGAAGCGCGCCGTGCTTATCGTGGTTGCTGCCGTCCGCGGCGGGCGTACTTGGCGCGGAACTTCTCCACCCGGCCTTCGGTGTCGAGTAGGCGTTGCTTGCCAGTCCAGAAGGGGTGGCTGGCGGAGGAGATCTGCACGTCGATGACGGGGTAGGTGTTGCCGTCGGTCCACTCGATCGTCTGGTCGCTGGTGGCGGTGGAGCGGGTGAGGAAGGCGAAGTCGGCGGCGCGGTCACGGTAGACGACGGGCTTGTAGCTGGGGTGGATGTCGGGCTTCATGCGGTGTCTCCTTCGGTGTCGGTGTCGGTGTCGGTCGGGTCGAGATCGGCGAGCGGAAAGCAGCCGGTGAACGGGTCGTCATAGCCGCGCCAGGTGTCCTCGCCGTCGGCGAGTTCGGCGTCGGTGAGCAGGCAGCTTGTGAGGGTGCGGTGCAGGCCGGCGGGGTCGAGGTCGAGGCCGATGAAGACGAGGTGCTGGTGCCGGTCGCCGTAGTAGGGGTCCCAGTCGAGGGCAGCGGCGAGCCGGCGATGGTCGGACACCTCGTCCCAGTGCGGGTCGGGGAGTGCGGCCAGCCAGCGGCCGAGGGAGCCGAGGCTGAGGCCGCCGCCGGCGAAGTCCCAGGCGATGACGGTGTCCGGTTGGCTGGCCAGCCACAGGTGCCCCCGGGAGCGGATCACCTCGGCGTTGATCTCCTCGAGGACGTCGTGCAGTCGTCGAGCGTGGAAGGGGCGGCGGGCGCGGAAGACCACGGACACCACTCCGCAGTCGGGGTGCGGCTCGTGCAGGCCGACGTGGTAGCCCTCCAGCCCGCGGGTCAGGACTCCGGGGGTCTCGGGGCGGTGCCGGCGGGTGCCGCGCAGCTGGCGGGTCAGGGTGCCGGCGTCGATGACGTCACCGTCGACCCGCACCTGGGTCGCCCATGGCGCCATGCGCTCCAGCAGCACCGCCAGCCGGCTGGTGTCGTATGCGCCCTCCCGGGACTGTCCCCACAGGACGAGGGTGTCGGCGTACTCGATCTGGCGGACGATGACGTCGGCGAGCCCGCGGTCGTCGTTGTCGGCGGCGTGGATGCCGAGGGTCTTGAGGTCGTCGGTGCTGGCCAGCCCGTCGAGCAGGTGCTCGGCGTCGACGACGGTGACGTACGAGTCGACGTGCAGCAGGTCGGTGATCGGCGCGCCGTCGACCAGGCAGTGTGCGCAGACGGCGGCGACGGCTTCCGGCTCGACCACCTCCGGCAGCATCAGCACCAGGTCGCGGTGCGGGTGGGCGCGCGCCAGCCGGGCGAGGGTCGGCAGTACGTCCTCGCGCAGGGTGCAGGAGACACAGCCATGTGCGAGCGTGATGCGCTCGTCCTCGAGTATTCCCTCGCCGTCGCGCACGATCCGGTGGACGGTGCCGGTGCCGAGGCCGGCGAGGTCGTGCCGGATCAGCAGCAACGACGGGTCCGCCGCGAGCAGGCTGCGGGCTACGGCGTACGTGGTGGACGGCCAGAAGCCACTGAGCACGGTCAACGACGGTCGGGCGTCGGACGCCGGAACTCCGGCGTCGGCCGATGCGAGCGGGGACGTCGACATCACAGTCCTCTCGACTTAGTTGAAAACGATTGTCATTATAGGCACGTGGTCAACGGCGAGTGGCAGGCGAGGTCTTCTCGCAGGAAGTGCCGGGCGGCCCGGCGACGCCGGTGGCGTGGGGTCGTGGTGCGGGTGTCACGCCCCGGCGTCTGGTCGGCACAGACGTGGCGCCCGCTTTGGTGCCGAGCCGGGCACGCCTCCTCTTGGGTCCGCGACTCTGCCGGCGGTCCCGCTCTCGGGCCACTGCCCTGGAGGTGCTGGCTCGGTTCGTCAGTGCCGGTCGAGGTCGTTGGGGACCCCGAGTGGAGGCCGCCCGGTCAGCCAAGGTAAGAATGAAAACCATTATCGTTATGGCAACCTTGAGGAGTACTTGTGTCCCGTCGCTGTGATGTCACCGGCGCGGAGCCGAGCTTCGGCAACGCCGTGTCCCACTCCCACCGGCGCACCCGCCGCCGGTGGAACCCCAACCTGCAGAACCACCGCTACTGGCTGCCCTCGGAGCGGCGCTGGGTCCGCCTGACGCTGACCGCCAAGGCGCTGAAGACCGTGGACCGTAAGGGCATCGAAAAGGTCGTCGCGGAGCTGCGCGCCCGGGGGGTGACGGTCTGATGGCCCGGCAGACCGACGTCCGCCCGATCGTCCGGCTGCGCAGCACCGCCGGCACCGGCTACACGTACGTCACCCGCAAGAACCGCCGCAACGACCCCGACCGGATGGTGCTGCGCAAGTACGACCCGGTCGTCCGCAGGCACGTCGAGTTCCGAGAGGCGCGCTGACATGGCCCGCAAGAGTCTCGCCAACCGACAGGCCCGCCGAGTCGACCTGGTCACTCGCCACGCGCAGCGCCGCGCCGAGCTGAAGCAGACCATCGCCCACCCGGACACCGACCCGGCGGTGCGGGACGACGCCGTCCGCCACCTGGCGCGGCTGCCCCGCGACTCCAGCCCGGTGCGGCTGCGCAACCGGGACGTCATCGACGGCCGGCCGCGAGGCGTGCTGACCCGCTTCGGATTGTCGCGGGTGCGGTTCCGGGAGATGGCGCTGCGGGGCGAGCTGCCGGGGATCCGCAAGGCGTCCTGGTAACAACGCCAACCACCGCGCTGAGCGCCCGCGCCGCTGTCGGCGCGGGCGCTCGTCCTTGCCGACAGCGGAGGCAACTGGAGCGGATGCCTCAGCAGGGGGACTGGTGAGTCCGGTTGGACAACCCGATGCGGCGTGGCTCCTCTCCGGGCCAGGCGAGGAGCCACGCTGCATCGACAGTTCGTCCGGCGTCGTGCCCGTCGACGCCTGGCACGCTCACGTGCAGTGTTTGAGCACGTCCAGGACGAGAGAGACGGCGGGGACGGTGGTGAGCGCGTAGTGCATCCGGCCCTGCTGGCGGTAGCGGCGTACGAGGCGGGCGTGGCGCAGGTGCCGAAGTTGGTGCGACACGTGTGAGGCGGGTAGCTGCAGCGCGCCCGAGAGTTCGGTGACGCACGCGTCGGCTCGCGTGAGCTGCTGCAGGATGCGGATGCGCGCCGGGTGGGCGATGGTGCGTAGCAGCTCGCTGATCTCCTCAATCGAGGCGGGCTCGCCGGTCACGGCGCGGTGAGGAAGGTCGTGCGGAACCCGTCGCGCAGGCGGTGTGCCGCCAGCGACACGAGCAGGACGGCGGCGGCGGTCAGCGAGATGCTGCCACCGGCAGCAACATCCCATAGCCGGGAGAACCACAGTCCTGCGGCGGCGCTGCCGGCACCGAGTGTGGCGGCGAGAGTGGTCATGGGGGCGAGACGGTCGGTCCAGGCGCGGGCAGCCGCGGCGGGAGCGACGATGAGCGCCAGGGCGAGGATGGTGCCGACGGCGGGCACGATCGCGACGACGACGAGGTCGACCAGCAGCAGGAGAGCGAGGTCGAGCAGCCGGACGCGGTATCCGGCGGCGCGGGCGCCGGCGGGATCAAAACCGACGTACAGCAGGTGTCGGCCGCCGACGGCGAGCGCGACCGCGGTCAGCGCCAGCAGGACGACGGTCACGACCAGGTTCTCGGTGGTGACGGTGAGGATCGAGCCCACGAGGAAGGCGGACAGGTCCCGGCTGAAACCATTCTGGGTGGCGACCAGCGCGACGCCGAGCGCGAAGCCGGCGGAGAGGATCACTCCGGTCGCGGCGGTGTTCTCCTGGCCGCGGGTACGTGCCAGCGCGGCGACGGCGGCGGCGGTCAGCAGCCCGGCGACCACGCCGCCGAGGTAGATGTTGATGCCGAGGATGGACGCGGCGACCACCCCGGGGAACGTGGCGTGGGCCATGGTCATGGTGAAGAACGACAGCCGGCGCAGCACGACGTGCACGCCGACCAGTCCGGTGAGCACTCCGACGGCGATGGCTTCGACCAGGGCGCGGCCGAAGGTGTCCTGCAGTAGCCAGCTCACCGGGTCACCGTCGCGGCGGGCGGGTGCGGCCGGCGGCGGAGCTGGCCGGCGAGCAGGGCGAGCAGGTAGCAGGCCACGAGGGTGAGCACCACCGCAGCGGCGGAGGTGAGCCGGACGCCGTATCGGACGGAGGCGGTCCAGCTGGCCAGCAGGCCCAGGTAGGCGGCAAGGCCGGTGACGGCGGTGGCGATCACTGCCATGGCGGTGAGCCGGTCGGTCAGCAGGCGCGCGGTGGCGGCGGGCACGATGAGCAGGGCGATCACCAGGATGGTGCCGACGGCCTGCACGGCGGCGACGACGACCAACGCGACGGCCGTGTTGAGCCCGAGATCGAGCAGGGTGAGGCGGTACCCGGCGGTGGCGGCGCCGATGGGGTCGAAGGCCCGCAGGATCAGCGGCCGGGCGGTGACGGCGAGGCCGGTGAGCACGATCGCGGCCAGCACGGCGGTCTGCGCGAGCTGAGCGGGAGTGACGGTGAGCAGCCGGCCGAACAGGAACGCGGTCAGGTCGCTGGTGTAGGAGTGCTGACGGGACACGAGCACCACGCCGAGAGAGAACATGGCGGTCAGCAGCACAGCCACCGTGGTGTCGTCACTGAGCCGTCCCCAGCGGGTCAGCACGGTGAGCGCGACCGCGGTCAGCAGGGCGGCGACGAGTGCGCCGCCAGCGATGCCGGTCCAGCCGGCGACGAGGAATCCGATGACCACGCCGGGGAAGACGGTGTGGGTCAGCGCGTCGGCGACGAAGGCCAGCCGGCGCAGGAAGACCAGCACGCTGACCGGCCCGCACACCACGGCGAGCAGGAGCAGCTCGGCGAAGGCGCGGCCCATGAACGGCACGCTGAACGGGGCGACGAGTGCACTCATGCCGTCACCGTCCGGGCCGCGCGGCGTGCAGGTCGGCGGCCTGGCTGCCGTAGCCGTAGGTGCCGGGCAGCTCCGCGAGGATCTGTTCGGTGGGGCCGGTGACGGCGTGCCCGCCGTGGATGAGGCAGGCGGTGTCGGCGAGGTCGCGGGCCAGGCGCAGGTCGTGGGTGCTGAGCAGAACGGCGGTGCCGGCGGCGGCGAGGTCCCGCAGCTGCGCGACGATGACGTCCTGGCTGGTGACGTCGAGCCCGTTGAAGGGTTCGTCCATGAGCATCAGTCGGGTCTGGGCGGCGATGGCGCGGGCGAGCAGGACCCGTTGGCGTTGGCCTCCGGACAGCAGCCCGAAGCGGGTGCGTGCGCGGTCGGCCAGCCCGACTTGCTCCAATGCGTCCGCGGCGACGGCGCGGTCGGTCGCACGGATTTGCCGCAGCCAGCGGGTGGGATGGTAGCGGCCCATGAGCACGACGTCGGCGGCGGTGACGGGGAAGTCGGCGTCGAGGGTGTCGACCTGCGGCACGTAGGCGGCCGCGCCGCGGGCCTGCCGCGCCGGCTGTCCGGCGACGGTGATCGTGCCGGCGAGGACGTCGGCGAGCCCGACGACGGCCTTGATGAGGGTGGACTTGCCGGCGCCGTTGGCGCCAACGAGGGCGACGATCTGGCCGGGCTCCACCGTGAGGTTCACGTCGGTGAGGACGGCGTGGCGCCGGTAGCCGACGTCGGCCTGCGCGAGGTGCAGGGCGGAATCGGCTACCGGCGCGCCGGTGGGCTCAGCCACCGAGGGCTGCCACGATGGTGTCGGTGTTGTGTTCCTCGGCGCCGAGGTAGGTGCCCTGGGGGGTGCCTTCGGGGCCGAGGCTGTCGCCGTAGAGGGCGTCCTCCCCGCCGACCACCTTCACGCCTGCCTGGCGGGCGATTGCCTCGGCGGCCTTGGGCGGCAGGGAACTCTCGCTGAAGATCGCCTTGGTGCCGGTGGCCTTGATCTTCGCCACCAGGTCGTTGATCTGGGTGGCGGACAGTTCGGCGCTGGTGTCCAGGCTGGGGATCACCGCGCCGATGAACTGCAGCTGGTAGCGGTCGATGTAGTAGCCAAACGCGTCGTGGTTGGTGACCAGCTTGCGGGCGTCTGCCGGCAGGGCGGCGAACTTGCGCTCGTTGTCCGCGTCGAGCTTGTCCAGCTTCGCCGCGTACGCCTGGAAGTTCGCCCGGTAGGTGTCGGCGTGGCTGGGGTCGGCGGTGACGAGGGCCTTCTCGATGTTCTCCGCCATGATCTTGGCGTTGCGGGGGTTGTGCCAGATGTGCGGATCGCCGTCCTTCGTCTCTTCGTCGCCGGGGTCGCCCTTGCGCAGCGCCACTCCCTGCGAGGTGTCGACGACCGTGCCCTTGAAGTCGGCCGAGGAGATGGTGTCATCGAGCCATTCCTCGAGTCCGACGCCGTTCTTGATGACGAGCTTGGCGGCCCCGATCGCCTGGATGTCGGCGGGGGTGGGCTCGTAGTCGTGGGGGTCGACGTTCGGTTTGATGATCTGGGTGACGCTGACGGCGTTGCCGCCGACGTTGCGCGTGAAATCGGCGACCTCGGGCGTCGTGGCGACCACGGCGATGGTGCCGTTCTTCGCCGCGGTCGCGGTGCCGGTGTTGGTGTCGGCACCGCAGCCGGCGGCGGCGCCGATCGTCGCTATCGCCAGGACGGTGCCGAGCGTACGGATGGATAGGGTCACAACCGCTCCTTGCTCATTGGATGAGCGGAACGGTAGTCATTTCCAATAACTGGGTCTAGCTGTCAGGTGCTCATATCAGCACCTGTGCAACCATCGCCGGTCCTACTCGTACGGCTCGGCGGGTGCGGGGATGTGTTGCCAGTCCTCCACCTGGAAATAGGGAACATCGGCGTCGTTGACGGGGTCCTTGGCAGTGTGCGGAATCCACCGGCCAGTGGCCCGTACCCAGGTGTTCGCCGGCGCCTGCGGAACCTGGCCACGCAGGCCGATCTTGATGGGGACGCCGTCGGCGGCGCAGCAGGACAGCACGATGCGGGCGAGCATGGGCTGCCGGTCCGGCCCGGGGACAAGAACCCTGGGGAGCCGGGGACGGACATCGCGAATGGGGACCTCTTCGCAGCGCCGATTGCGCTGCGGCCCACGACCCCGCCTTCGTCGGTGATCAGGTTGAGCCCGCCGAACAGTTGCCGGCCGGCAGCGGGCGTGGCATTCACTGTGACCGCCGGTGGCGGTGGCGCCCGCATCGTTGGCCAGAGAGTCACCGTGCCCCGGGGCGGTGACCGCGTCCAGGCGGGGGAGTCCCGGTAGTCGAACTCGGCGATGTCCGCTGGCGTTGCCTAGCCGTCGACCTGCCTCCAGGCGGGCATACCGTCAACCGCCTGGAGCCGCACCCACGACTCCTTCATTCGCTGGACCACCGGTGCCGGGCGGTGACAGGCGGTGTGAACATATGCGCAATGCATAATGGGTTCGGATATCACGTGACCACCAGCGTCACGGAGGACAGGGAATCGGGCGTCGAGCAGGCGCTGTGACGAGCGGAGACGGCGGACGGTGACCGAGGCAATGCCCACAGCGACCCGCAACACCCGGCAGCGTGCCGAGGTGCTGGCGCTGCTGCGCGAGGTGGAGGGCTTCCACAGCGCGCAGCAGCTGCACCAGATGCTCGTCGACCGCAAGGCGCGGGTCGGCCTGACCACCGTCTACCGGACATTGCAGATGCTGGTCGACGGCGGCGAGATCGACTCGACGCGGCTGCCGGGCGGGGAGTACCTGTACCGGCGGTGCAGCCAGAGCCGGCACCACCATCACCTGGTGTGCCGGGAGTGTGGGCGTGCGGTCGAGGTCGCCGGCCCGGCCGTGGAGCGGTGGGCCGACCAGGTCGCCAGCCAGCACGGCTTCACCGACGTCGGTCACACCCTGGAAATCTTCGGCACCTGCGATAAGTGCGCCGCCTGACCAGGGGCTCCCCGGATCAGCGACCCACCACCGCGGGCTCGCTGACCGCCTGCGGTCCCATCCGGAACTCCGGGTCGATCTGATCGGTGAGATCCGCCCCGGCGCGCTCGTTGGCCCACGCGGCGGCGTTGCGCCGATGGAATTCATGCGCCCACCGGGTGAAGGCCGCCCAGTCCTGCATGGTGTCGTCCACCGCCTCCGTCAGTCGGACAAGGGCTGCCCGGTTGGCGGCCTCGAGTTCGACCAGTGCGCCGACCCTGCCCCGCTCCGCTCGGCGGACGTAGTCTGACCTGCTGAACCAGGCCAACAGGTCGCCGCCGACGTGCTCGCGGAGGAACTCGAGGTCACTGGCGTCCTCGACCTTGTTCCCGACCACCGACAGGGCCACTCCGTAGTCGCGGGCGTAGCCGGCGTACTGCCGGTAGACCCCGACGCTGCGCACCGTCGGCTCGCACACCAGCACCGTGCGGTCGAAGCGGGTGAACAGCCCGGAGGCGAACGAGTCCGCGCCCGCGGTCATGTCCACCACGACGTATTCGCCCGGGCCGTCGAGCATGTGGTTGAGCAGCAGCTCCACCGCTCCCACCTTTGAGTGGTAGCAGGCCACGCCGAGATCTTCCGTGGCGAACTCGCCGGTGACCGCCAGCGGCACCCCACCGACCTCCCGTACGCAGGCGGCGTAGATCGGGTTGTCCTCGACCACCCGCAGCAGCCGCGAACCGCGCCCCGGCGGAGTCGTCTTGACCATTCGATCCGCACTGGTGATGCGGGGATTGGCGCCGCGAAGGTAGTCCTTGATGGCCGGCAGGTGCTCACCGAGCGGCTTCACCGGCGGCGGCGCGTCCGCATCCCCGCCGAGGGCGGCAGCGAGGTGCTGGTTGATGTCGGCGTCGACGGCCAGCATCGGCACGCCCTGGCCGGCGAGATGCCGGGCGAACAGCGCGGCGAGAGTGGTCTTGCCGCTGCCGCCCTTGCCCACGAACGCGACCTTCACCGCTGATGCCCTCCCACTCTATTGGAAACCGTTGCCATGAGCGCGAGCGTACGTGATGGTTCAGGCCTGCCGAGCGGTATCCCCGCGACTCGCCGTAACGATTCGCCATCGGGCAGTTCACCCACTTCTCGGTCGTCACTACCTCCGGCGCAACACCTCCCTGCTGAGCCGCCGTATGGTGCGCAGGGTCGTCGCGCGGTCCCCGGTCACCTCGACCAGAAACAGCAGATGCCGCACACCGGGAAGTGCCACGGCCGCGTCCACGGCCGCCCGGCACCGCTGCGGCGACCCGACCGGATGCATAGCGATCAGACGCCGGACGTACTCGTCGATGTCGGGCGGACCGGCCGCGGCGCCGTCGAGACGGACGTACTCCCTGGTGCCGGCCAGCAGCCCGGGCATCTGCTCTCGTACCGTCCGAGCTGCATCCGCGTCGGCGTCCTCGACGTGCGCCAGATGGGCGCTGGCATGCGGCACCTGCGTGCTGTCGTGACCGTGCACGGCGGCGACCTGCGCGTACCGGTCGAGCAACGACCGTTTCTCCGGCAGGTCGGCGTGCAGCCCGAGCAGCAGCGGGAGGCCGTGGCGGGCGGCGAGGTCCACGGTGGCGGGCGAGGTCGCCGCGACCCACGTCGGAACCCGCCGGCGGGGCCGCGGCACCACCTGCACCGGCCGGAAGGGGAACCTCCCGTTGCCGGCGACCTGCGCCGCGCCCGACAACCACCGCACTACGATCTCCACCGCGTCGGCAAAGCCGTACGCGTAGCGATCCAGGCCGGTGCCGAAAACCTCCAGGTCGACCCACGGCCCGCCCCGGGCGACCCCCAACCGAAACCGGCCCCCGGACAACTCGTCGAGCAGCACCGCCTCTTCCGCCACGCTCACCGGATGCCGGACCGACAGCACGCAGGCGGCGGTGCCGACAGTGATGCGGCGGGTCGCCCCGAGCAGGTGCGCCGCGAAGGTGATGGCAGACGGGCATACCCCGTAGGAGATGAAGTGGTGCTCGGCGACCCAGACGCCGGCGTAGCCGGCGGCCTCCGCGGCCAGGCCGTAGCGGTGCGCGTCCGCCAGCGCCTGCGCGTGGGCGCGGCCGGCGCGGTGCCCGGCGAGCAGGAACAGGTGCCATTGGGCCTGCTCGCCGGGCCGCGAACTGCCGGGCGGTTCAGCAGTCACGCAGCTCTGGTGACTGGTTGAGCAGTTGTCCCCGAGTCGAGATGAAACGACGGTACGTGCCGGAGTCCACGGCACCCACCCGGAACGCCGCCACCCGATGGCAGTTCTGGAACGCCAGCTTCACCCCGAAGTGGCGCTCCAAGCTCGCCCGGATGGCATCGCTGGCCAGCGCACGCAGCAGCTGCCCACGCTCCGCCTCAGTAGGCGGCGGTACGACGTTGTCGGCGAACTCGGCGTCGGACGATTCCAGGTCGGCGACCACACGACTGACGGTGTCCCAGGCGTACGGGAGGGAATCCCGGACACAGGCGACGAAAGCCTCGTCGTCCACGGGGCCGGTCTCGGCGGCTTCGAGCAGGGCAGGCGGCACGGTGAGAGACATGGTCCTCCTTCAAGGCTTAACGACCATGATTGCCGTTAGCGTTACGCTCCGAGCACATCACGTAACCAGGCCCGCGTCAACAGTCGACGCCTGTTCCCGACCCGGGTGGTTACCGCCGGCCGGCCTTGCTTGGGCGGGCGCGCCGCTGGTGCCGACTGATACAAGCCGCCGCCGCATGCTCGATGACATTCGGATCGGAAATCCCCGCCGCCCTGGTTGCGGGCGGGCTTCTGACGACGGTGCGGAATGCAGGGCAGGAGAACAGGCACTTGTTGCAGCGAGCTCTACCCTCCAGGATGGAACGGCGACCGTTTCTAGTCGACGTCCGCCTGTCTGCGGTGGGGCGCGGGCTCCCGCTGCCGTTCCTGCTCATCTACCTCACCACCGTTGATTTTCTTCGTCCGGTGGTCACGCGCCGGGGGCCGCGAACCAGATAGATTGTCATCGGTCTATCTATACCCCGGGACGGGGGAGCACGCATGCCCAACAAAAGCAGGATCGCTGGGAGATCATTGGTGGCGACCGTGGCGGCTGCGGCGCTCGTGACGGCGGGGTTCGCGGTGCCCGCACCGGCGAGCGCGACGGTCACCAGGGCGCAGATGGCGCTGCGCTGGGCGCCGATCCACTACCAGGACGTCGACGTCACGGGCAGCCATGCGCTCGGTGGCAGGTCCGACTACATCACGAAGATCGACTTCGACGGCGATCTCAACGGGCGCAACAACTGGGACCGCGCCGGCCAGGCGGGCGTATCCTTCGCCGCGCATGCCTACTACTCCGTGCTGGAGACGAGCACGCACTGGTACATCACGTACCTGTTCTTCCACCCGCGGGACTGGACGGACAACTTCTTCGATACCGAACACGAAAACGACGGCGAGGGTGTGCTTCTCGCGATCCAGCGGGACGGATCCATGTACGGGGTGCTGCGCTCCGCGGTCACCGTGGCGCACACGAACTTCTTCTCGTACACCCCGGCCGGGAGCACCTGGACGAGCGGCCGGGAAAGCGTCGACGGCGCCCTACAACTCCAGGCGTCGCCGCACGACGCGTTCCTGCACCCGGTGACCGCGCAGGAGGCGAAGGGCCACGGCCTGAAGGCATACCCGCAGTACAACATCGTCGGCGACGGCATCGTGTACTACCCGTCGACCGTGGCGGAGACGCCGAGCAGCGGCGACGACCGCGACGTGCAATACAAGCTTATCGACATCTTCGCCAGTGACGGCCTGTGGGCGCAGCGGGCCAACACCAGCTTGTTCGCGAACCTCGGTACCTTCGCCGGTGACGACTCCGGCGACTGTGGCGTGGACACGCTCGACTGCTCGATCAACTCGGCCAACGCGCCGTGGGGCTGGGACGACCGCGACGACCTGCCCGCCCGGGGCCAGATCGCCACTGACCCCGCGAAGCTGTCCGTCGAGTACTTCACGATCCCGGGCAGCATGTCTCGGACGTACGCCTACAACCCGTACGCCAGCGCGGCGGCGGCCCTGGCGGCCGCGGCGAAGACGGCGCCACCCGTCGTCGACTGACACGTCGTGGACCGGCTGTTCCCGGCCGCTTGCGGCCGGGCACAGCACCGACAAAAGTGAATCGGTCGGCACTCACCACCTCGCCCAGAAGCGTGGGTGGATCCGCCGCACGATGCAGCAGACGCGTGGTCGATGAAAGCTACGCTGGTGCGCTCACGGCATGAGCACCCGCCCTGAGCATGGGTGTCGTGTATTTGTGATCGAACCGGACACGTTATTCCACACGAAGCGTGATGGTTTTTCGTGTCCTGCGTGATCTCGTCCCGAGAGGCGGGGATTTTGCCGTGGTGGCGACGAAGCTTCCCGCAGGGTTGAGCGTGCGGTAGCCGGACGGATGCACGAGGACCAGCTAGTCGGGCCGGTGATGCCGGTCGGGGGCCACGCGGGATCCATCTCGCGCCATGAGGTGTTGGGCGGTGCGAAAATGCGGGCCGTGCCGTGGGGTGGCTGCGCCGCATCCTGCTTTCGTCGACCCGGGTACTCGTAGCAAGACTTGCTTCCTGGCCGGATCCATCCCCGCGGGCGGCAGCACTGGCGGTAACCGAATAGACATCAAAACCAGGCGCTCGTCTTTGGGTCTGCTGAATGGGTCAGGTCGGGTGGTTGGGGAGGGCGTTGAACATGGCCGCCGTCACCCGCGGTGGTCACGTCGAAGGGGTGATCTTTCAGAGCGACAGCGGCAGTGAGGGCGGCTTCGCCCAGGCGCCCGATGGAAGGTGCGCCAGTCGATGGGCCGGGTCCGGTCGTGCTTCGGCAACGCCGTCGTCGAGGCCACCTTCTCCACCATCCGGCGATCTTCTTGCCGGCGCCGATGCCCTGGGTGGGCAGGGGTGCGTTGGTGAGGCGGTCACCGCAACCGGCAGCACCTTGTCCGAAGTCCACGGCACCGCCATCGTGCTGTTCCCAAGATCCTCGGTCACGTCGGTGACGTCAGCCAATTCCACCGCCGCCCACTTCGCCCGTCGCGGTTCATTTTCGAGTCCACGTAGAGACGATCACGTGGCGGACGTGTCCACGTCTTCCTGCTCCTATCAGCAGCGTCTCAAATGGCGGCTGGTGTTGGTGCGGCGCGAGGGTCGGAGCCTGTGCGATCCTTCGACACAGGAGTCGTGACAAGGCTAACCGATTTGATGATCGATGATCAGTGATCATAGATTGCCTGTGTGGAACGTTTTCGGCTTTCCAAGGTCGGGAAGCGTGTCGGTGTTCACCCCGTGACGCATCACATCTGGGTTGGCTCGGGGAGGGTTCCGGTGGTGTGGGTCGGCGGTGAGAGCCGGTTTTTCTGGATGCGTGTTGAGGCGTTGAGTCGGTGAGCGGGAAGCTGCGGCTGGTCGAGGGTGAGGCTGCCCGGACCGCGTGTGCCCGTGCTGTGCTGCGCGCGGGGGTGGATGAGGCAACCGGCGAGGTGCTGTCTCGGGCGGTGCTGGCGCAGCGGGTCGGTCGGTGTGCTGATCTGGTGGCGGGCATGGTGGCCACGCTGATCGGCGAGCACTGGAACCGCGTGGATGTGGAGGTGCTGGCCGGCGGGGTGGACCCGGGCGGGCGGCGGTTGCCGTCGAACGCGTGGATGGCGCTGCGGCGTCTGGGCTGGGCGGTGACCGCGCCTGGGGGTGTGAGGGTCAATGATCGGGTCGTGCGGATGGCGCAGGAGCAGGCGGGGCGTGCGCTGCGGTCGGTGAAGTGGCGCGCTGACGTGACCGTCGGGGTCCTGGCGGCGTGGCCGGCCGATTCGCGCAAGCGCACCCCCGCCGAGTGGGATCAGGTTCGGGCCTCGATCCCCGGCGGGCAGCATCTGCCGTCGAATGTCATCAAGGGCCGCACCCGCCAGATTGCCACGTTCGCCAAGGCCAACGGCCGGCTGCCGGTGGACGTGTTCGAGTTGGAAGGCGTCCCGCGGATTCCGCGGATGCTGCTGCTGGCCGCGTGTGACCGGCAGCAGGCCATCATCGAACGCAGCGACACCGACCCGGGTAGGGCGCTGCTGCGGCTGCAGTTGCCCACCCGTCCGGATCCGCGAGGGTATCGGGACTGGACGTGGGTGGCGTGTCCGATCAGGCTGCCGTCCACGGTTCCTGCCTCGGCGGTGCTGCACCTGCCCACCCTCCGCGTCACCGACGGGACGGTGCGTGCCGACATGGCGTACACGCATGCCGTGCCGAAGGCCCGGGCTACCGGTCACTCGGTGGCGCTTGGCGTGGATTGGGGCCTCAACACGCTCCTCAGCGCGGGTGCCCTGCGACTACAGGCGGACGGGCGGGTCACGGCGTTGGGGGCGGGTGGACAGTTCCGGGCCGCCGGCATCCTGGCCAAGCAGCACCGGCTCCGGCGCCTGTCAGAGCGGCTGCATGCGAAGGCCGACCAGTACGCGCGGCTGCTCGGCGGCCGCCCCGACGAGCAGTTGAGGGCGAAACAGGAGGTGCTGGCCGGCGAGATCCGCCACGTGTCCACCCGCCGCTCCAACCTCAACAATGCGCTCGCGTGGGCTGCCGCCCGCTGGATGGTGGACCAGGCGATCGCCGCCCGGGCGACCGTCATCTACCTCGAAGACCTACGATCGATGGAAGCCAAGGGTATGGGGCGCACCCTGAATACTCGCCTGTCCCAACAGGTCCGCGGAAAGATCAGCGACCGGATCCGGCACCTCGCCGCCGAGCATGGTATCGCCGTGGTCACCGTCCCCGCCCGCAACACCTCCAAGCACTGCCCCCAATGTTTGACCCCGCTACAGCACCGCAAAGCCCCCGACCGGCCCACCACACCCGGATGGAAGTGGGCCATCTGCCCCAACACCGGGTGCGGTTGGCAGGGCGACCGTGACCACGGCGCCTGGCGCAGGATCGCCGCCCGCGGACTCACCCATCAGGGCAAAACCGTCACCGACAAGACCACCGGCGCCATGGTGATCCGCACGGTCGTCGACACCCTCGAAGCCGCAGCCGTCGTCACCCCCAGCACCTCTAATGCCACCCGGAGAGACCGGTCGAAGACCGGCCCCACCCGGCCCCGCACCTCACGCCCCGCGCCCAGGCGACGCAGGGCACCCTCCCCCACCCGGCCTCACGGTCAGGCGGGTAAGCGTCCGGAGGGACACGCACCAACGGACCGGCCCAGGCTGCCCCGTGCAGCCCACCGGCACCAGGGCGTGAACACGATCAGCACACCCACCATCGCCGGCCACCGGCCACGCGGAGCCGCACTGGGCGCAGGATTCCATCTCCACGTCCATGCATCTCCACCACGGTGGGAAACGATCCCGGAAACTCCATCCGACTCAAGATCGCTAAGCTGATCAGGGACGCTCTCGATCAGTGTGGAGAGCCGATTCGACACCGAGGCGTCGCTGGACACCCAGTTCCGCGAGATCACAAAAGACCTCTGCGGTGACGGCGCCCCGGACACCGTGCTCTACGCTGGCCGCGCCGTGCTGGTGGACGATCTGATCAACAATCTGCGCCAGCGCGGCTGCGCGCGGGACCGTCGGATCACCCTCGTCACCGGTTCAGACGCGTCGATGCTGCGTACCAGGCCAGACCTGCTCCCTCGGAGCGGCGAGCCGGGCCTGTCCATCGTCTACGCCCCGCACGTCGACCCGGAGGCCGCGCGGGCAATGGGGATCGCCGAGTTCGATCGGCTCACCGCCGAGTTCGAACGCCTCGGCTTCGACACGACCGACCTTGCCGACGGGTGGGGGGTCATGATGCACGATGCGATGCTGGCACTGACGGAGACGATCAGCCGCACCGCCAACGGGTTGAAGCCCGGGGAGTTACCCACGCGGCAAACCGTGCGCTCCGAGTTGGGGCGTTCCGACCGCGAGCGCAACCAGGTGCACGGCGCCGGCGGCACCTTCACGCTGGACGCCACGACTGGCAACGCCGTCGGACGGCGGCTGCCCGTCATCGAGGTCGGGCCAACCGGGGAGTTCCAGGTGAAGGCGATCTCGCCCGCCCGCTGAGCGTGCCGCACCGGGGCAGCCCGGTGCGGCAATCGAGCGGGCCACACCGCCAGCCTCGGATCTTCGCCACCTACATCACGGCCGACCTACGTGCTGTCGCTGGTGTTGTCGGCGATGACCGGCCAACCACACCACTCGGCACGATGGGCGGAATTTGCGCCGCATGGCCGACAACTACTCGCCATTGCCCGGTTTTCCGGATGAGATCCTGTCGCTTTGTTTGGCCGGTGGGGGAGCAGCCCCTGGATCCCGCACGAAGCGGCGCCTCGGCCGCACGGTAAATATTGCAGGACGTCCGTACGCGCCCTCACGGGGTGAGCCAGATGAAGTATTCCCGGCCGGATCAATCCCTGCGGGCGGGCCGTGTCGCCGTTGAGGCGCTTCTGCGCGGAGTCGACGAGCCGCCGCAGGGGCGTGCCGTTCGGGTACTCGCCCGGTAGCCCGCTGTTCTGCGCCGCCTCGATGTGCTTGGCCAGGTTCGGGTACGCCCCGCTCTTTGAACAGGTCATCAGCCGTTAACTGACACTCCCGACCCTGCACGAACTCCTGGAACGTCGGCCCGACCCGTTCGGCCCCTGCCCGGCGCGGCTTCGCTGGGCGTCCCGCGTCGCCGGACCATCCGGTCGGCATCGATCAGATACGATATGTCGACCGGTCGGTCGTAAGGGGAGTGACGTATGGGTCGTCGACGGAGGATCACCTGGCGGTATCTCGCCGCCGCGCTGCTGGCGCTGACCATGGGAGCGGTCGTCCTGCCGGCGCCCGCGCAGGCGGTGGACTACCCCGGCGGGCGGCGCATCTACAGCGTCGCGCTCGGGGCCATCCCCGCCGCCGGCGCGCCCGCCACCGGTCCGGTCTGGGTCCGGCTGGCGACCTACTACTTCTTCGGCAACGGCACGGTGACCGAGAGCTTCTGGTACTGGAACCGGGCCACCGTCGTCGGGGCCGCCGGCACGGGCGTCCGGACGACCGGCTGCACCGGCCACGACTGCGAGGTGCGGACGGCCGCCGAGTTCCAGCCCGGTGGCGTCGTGAAGTCCCTGAGCGGCACGTACACCAACTCCGGTGACAGCATCACCATCACTTGGAGCGGGGATGTCCAGGAAACCTGGGCGGTCAGCCAGCCCGCCAGCGACCTGGCCCGGCTCGACTTCGTCAGCTCCAACTACGGGGTCACCGTCGGCTGGGGCTTCGGCAGTTCTGCCTCGAGCGACGCGTACACGCCGGTCAGCAATATCCCGCTGGCCCAGTACACCGGCCGGTACGCCGGTTACAGCGGAAGCACCGGTGCCGCCGGCCCCAGCGGGATGGACCTCCGGTCGTTCGCCCGATGCAACGGGAACTGCCTGAGCTGGCTCAGCCCCCCGACCGCCACCTGTTCGTCCTGCCCGAACGGCGCGACCTCCGCCCCGATCCGCTACTACCTCGCGGGAGCAGGCCGGCGAAACTTCTACGAGCATTGGTGCACCTGCCTGACGTCGAGCACCTGCTACACCGGCGGTTCGCACCGCAAGCCGCAGCTCCAGGTGATCGGCGACACTGGGACGTTCCACGGGTGGGTCGGCGTGGAGGCGTCCAACTCCACGGCGAACACCGGTTACTTCGCGGTGCACTTCCACCTGAACGTCTGACCGGCCGGGGGCACCGCCCGGCTCAGGTCAGGGTGCGCAGGTCCAGGGTCTGCCAAGCGGTCACCGTACGCCGGCCGGTGGACCACCAGAGCACGTCGCCCCGGCAGAACACCAGCCCCACCCCGTCGGCCACCGCCACGGTGCGCCGTCGGGTGAGGTCGTACAGCCGCAGTTGCGTGGCGACGCCGGCGATGTCCTCGGGATCGGTGTGCAGGTAGCCGTTCCGGCGTTGTCGTGCGCGAGCGACGAGCCGCACTTCAGACGGCCGAATCGAATATTCGAGCCGCACAGGGTGGCGTCACAGTTCAGCGATGGCTTCGGCGGTGCTGGGCGGTGTGCCAACGGCTTCGATGGGGATACGAGTGGCGGGCTGGGTTGTCAGGCGTGCGGCGCTGATGCGATCGAGGCGGAGCCAGCGGATCGCTTGACGGGTGTGGCAGTGCCCGACGAGGTACCAGTGTCCTTGGGTGCGGGCCAGGAGCACGGGATCGAGTTGCCGGGTGGTGGGCGTGCCATGCCGGTCGCGGTAGTCCACGACGAGGACGCGTTGTGCGTGGAGTGCTTGCTCGATGGCGTGCCGAGTCCGGGCGTCGCCGGGTGTGTCGGTGTGGTCGATCCAGACACGACCGTTCAACGCGGTGGCGTTTTCTCGTGTGCGGGTGTCCATCACGCTGAGCACCTTGACGAGGGCGGCGCGGGCGTGGCTGTCGAAGGGCTGTCCGCGGTGGGCGGCCACGGCGGCGGCGAGGCCGGAGACCTCGGCGTCGGTGAAGTTCACCGGCGGGAGGGTCGCGGCGGCGTCAACGACGTAGCCACCACCGGGTCCGGGTCGAGCCCAGACCGGGAAGCCGCCGTGTTGCAGAGCCGAAATGTCCCGTTTGATCGTGCGGACGCTGACCTCGAAGACCTCGGCGAGTCGTTCCGCCGAGCGCCCGGCGGACCCCGCGCGCCGCAGGTCCTCGCGGAGGGCGTAGAGACGGTCGGTTCGGTTCATCCAATAAATAGTGACATACCGGTGACATCGCTGGGGGTGACGCTGGTGTCATGAGCACTGCACGCGATCCGATCATGTTCCTCAGCGGCGCCGGGCTTCCCGCCTGGATCTGGGATGACGTCCGCCGCGACCTCGGCGAAGGGCAGCAGACCCGTGTCGCTTCCCGACCGCAGGGCGGCCGGGCCCGGTTGCGCGACTACGCCCAGGCGGTCATCGACTCCGCACCGCCCGGTGGGTTCGCGATCGTCGCGCATTCGGCCGGTGGTGTGATCGGCGCCGAGGTCGCCCGGCTCGTGCCCGAACGCGTCAGCGCGTTCCTGGCGATCAGTGCCGTGATCCCGCAGCCGGGAGGATCGTTCATCTCGGCGATGCCGGTGCCGAACCGGTGGGTGCTCAACGCCGCGATGCGACTCGCCGGTACCCGGCCGCCGGACTCGGCGATCAGACGTGGCCTCGCCCATGGTCTGGACGAGGAGGTCGCCGACCGCATCATCGCCGACTTCACCCCCGAGTCACCCGCCCTCTACCGAGACCGGACCGCCCACCGGTCGTGGAGCGGGTGGCGCGGTTACCTGCGCACCACCGACGACCATGAGCTGCCGATGGCGCTGCAACAACGATGCGCCCAGCGACTCGGCGCAGCCTGGCAGAACGACCTGAATACGGGGCACCTACCGATGCTCGAAGACCACCAAGCCGTCGCGGCGGCAATCACGCGATTCCTCGATGCACGGCCGTGACACCGATCGACTGGGGCGTAGCTGGTAGTCGGTCCGGGAATGCCGGCTCGTCAAGCAGCTGCCGAGCGGGGCCGCGAGGCGTGTTCGAAACCGCGCGCTGACCAGCCGCGAAACTCAAATCGTGCGTCGTAGCGCGGTCTCCACGGCATCGATCAGCGGATCACCTTCGGTCCGTGGGTGCCGTGCGAGACCGAGCTCGACGTCCGGCAGGGTCGGCAGGGCGTCCGCGTCGTGGCAGGCCATGATCGGTTCGAGGTTCGCGGGCATGAGCGCCGCGACGCCGAGCCCGGCCCGTAACGCGGCGAGCACACCGAGCAGGCTGTTGCTTTCGAACGCCACCCGCCAGCGCCGATCGGCACGTTCGAGCGTTTCCAGCACTGACGTACGCCAGAAGCACGGGTTGGAGAACAGCACCACCGGCAGCGGATCGGCAGCGACGTCCACGCCTTGGCCGATTGCCCAGACCAGCGGGCGGCGTACCGTCCAGCGCGGCGGCCCGGGAAGGTACGGCACCTCGTCGAGCACGAGTTGGACGCGGCCCGCGTCGTAGGCCTCCCGCATCGCGGCGTTGGAGAAGGTGAGCACCTCCAGCGTCGCGCCGGGGTGCAGCCGGGCGAGGTCGGCGAGGGCCTGTGGAAGCTGGGACGCGGCGAGGTCTTCGAGTAACCCGACGCCGCAGCGGCCGGTAAGCGCGCGCCCGGTTTCGGTGAGTGCCTGTGCGGAGAGCGAGAGGATGCGTTCGGCGTAGGGCAGGAGCTCCTCACCCGCCCGGGTCGGCGAGACGCCAGACGGCGATCGGTGAAGCAGCGGGCGGCCGACGACGCTCTCGAGCTTGCGCAGCTGCTGGCTGAGCGCGGGCTGGGTATGTCCGAGCGCGGTCGCGGCGCGGGTGATGCTGCCCGCCCGCACGGCGGTGACGAACGACCGCAGCAGCGCGGTCTCAAGATCCCTTGCCATAAGCATTCATTATGCCAGGCCCAAGAAGTTAAGCACTTCCTATGATCTTACGGACGACCTAGCGTCCCGCAGGTGACCAGATATCGACAGGTACTCGCCGTGCCAGGGATGGCACCGCTGCTGGGTGTTTCGCTGCTCGCCCGTGCCGCGATCACGGCTGACGTGATGGCGCTGACGATGTATGTCGTGCTGGGCCTGGAAATGAGCTACACGGCAGCCGGTGGCGTCGCGGCGGCTCTGACCGCCGGGGTGGCGCTGGGCGGGCCACTGCTAGGCCGCATGATCGACTGGCGGGGCCCGCGCACTGTGCTGCTGGGAACTGTCGTACTGCAGGTCGTGTTCTGGCTGAGCGTGCCGGCCCTGCCGTACGGGATCCTGCTGGGCGCTGCCTTCGCGGCGGGTCTGCTGATGGTGCCGGCCCAGCCGGTGACCAGGCAGGCGATCGCCGCGATGACCACGGCGGGACAGCGCCAGGCCGCGTTCGCGCTCGAATCGGTGCAGGGCGAGCTGTCGTACATCGTGGGCCCGGCGGTAGTGATCCTGTGTGCGGCGACGATGTCCCCCAGTGTGGTCGCGTGGGGGGTCGGCGCCGCGATCGCGGCTGGCGGAGCCGGGATCGCCCTGCTCAACCCGCCGCTGCGTGCCGAGGACGAGGCGGATGCCGGCGCGCCCGGACGGCCCCCGCGCCGGGAATGGCTGGGCGCCGGCATGATCGCCGTGCTGATGATGGCGTTCGGCACCACGACGCTGCTCAGCGGCGTCGACCTCGCCATCGTCGCCACGCTCGAAGAAGCAGGTCAGGTGTCCTGGGCCGCCGTGGTCGTAGCCGTGTTCGGCGTGGCCTCCGTCGCCGGCGGGCTGATTTATGGCGCGCTGCCCCGACCGCTGCCCACGTGGCTGCTGCTCGGCTTGCTCGGGCTCGTGACGATTCCCGCCGGGCTGGCCCACGACTGGCCCTGGTTGTGCGTGGCCGTTGTCGGCACCGGGCTTCTCACCGCGCCGACCCTTTCCACCGTGGCCGACGCGGTGAGCCGGCTGGCGCCGGCCAGCGTGCGGGGTGAGGCGACAGGTCTGCAATCCTCGGCGCAGAGCGCGGGTTTCGCGCTCGGATCCCCGATCGTCGGGCTGGCGATCGACGTCTCCGTGCCAGCGGGCGGCTTCGCGGCAGCCGGGCTGGCCGGCCTCGCCGCCGCGCTGACTGGATGCCTGCTGTCCCGCCGCTCGCCCGCCCGAACGCCGGTGATCCTGTATCCGGTCAGCCGGTGACGCCGGCGGGCAGCTGGTGGCGGGCTCGGCCGGCGGCGCGCAGCTCCCGCAGGTCGGGGATGTGGTGGTAGAGCGTGCCGGGGCTGATGCCGAGCGCGAGCCGGTCCAGTGCCCGGTATGACGAGGGTGTCGCCGGGGTGCATGAAGTCCAGGCCACCGCCGGGCTTAGCAGCGTTCCCAATATCTGTTCGGGCGATGTGCGTGCCGATCCGTCATACCCGCTCAGGCGCGCATGACGGTGGCGATCGGGATGCGGGCGGCGCGGATGGCCGGGACGAGGCCGCCGAGCAGTCCGGCGATCAGGCCGGCGATGACACCTGCGGCCCCTGCCTGCCAGGGGAACACGAGGTCCCGTAGGAGCTGCTCCCGATCGCCGAACAGCGTGCTGATCGCGGTGAGTGCGAGCGCGGACAGTCCGATGGCGGCGGCTGCGGTGAGCAGGCCGGTCAACAGCGTCTCCGCGAGGACGATGCCGGCCAGCGGCGACCGTGAGGTGCCCACCGCGCGCCGCAGCGCGAATTCCTCGACCCGCTCTCCGACGGTCGCGAGCCCGACGTTGAGGATGCCGGCGACGCCGATGAGGAGGACCAGGCCGGCCATGCCGAGGAAGATCCAGCGGATGAGTGCCAGCTCCTTGGCGATGTCCTTGCGCGCCTGGATCGTCTCGAAGTGGATCTGGTCGGCGGGTATCCCGCTGGCCGTGAGGCGGATCCGTAGTAGCTGCTCCACGTCGGCCGCGGTGGGCGCGAGCATCACTTGCAGCCCGGGTCCGTAGTCGCCGCCGTTGCTCGCGCGGGGTACCCAGTTCTGTAGCTCATCGGCTCGGGTGTAGGCGGTGGGCTGCGGGTTGCCGTCGTCGATGACGCCGATGATGCGTGGCGTCGGGTTGGCGGTGACCCCTTCCATGCGCATCTCGGCTGGTACCTGGTGGCGGGTGAAGCCTTTGGCTGCTTCGAGGTTGATGACGATCCGGGGGGACAGCGACGGGTCGGAGGAGAAGTCCAGCCACTGGCCGGATACCGGCCGGAAGGGCCGGAACTGGCGGATGTCGCCGGTGAGCGCGTTGAGGCTCAGCTCGATCGCTTTGCCGGGCACGGGAACGGCTGGGGCGTCGTCGGGCCCGTTCATCGGCTGGCAGTAGCCGCGGGGGTCGCAGTACATGTCGCCGCCACCGGGGCCCGCGTACGGTCCGCCGCCCGGCTGGTCGAACGGTGCCGCGCCGGGGTTGACCGGGCTGACGTTCGGCTCTCCGATGATCGCCTGGGTGGTGGAGACGGCGACTGCGTCGTTGCGCCCTTTCAGGGTGTCCTGGCTGATCTGGATGGTGTCGGCGTTGCCCGGCAGGTAGGTCTGTCGGGTGCCGTCCTTGCCCATGTGCAGTTCCAGGTCAGCCAGCCGGGCGCTTTTGGCGGTCTCGGCGCCGACCTGGACGACCACCACGGCGAGCACCCCCAGGAACAGGCTCACCATCGACAGGAGGGTGCGGGTCTTGCGGGCTCGGATGCCCTGACCACCGATGATCAGAGCTGACCGGAACCGCCCGGAGAGCCGGATCACGCGGCCACCCCGCTTCGCTCAGCATCGGCTCGCACCGTTCCGACCTCAGCTGTGTGCCGTGCTGGCCCGCTCACTGACGCACGCTCCTCGTGTCGGTAGCCGGGTGGAGTTTTCCGTCGCTGAGGCGCAGCACGCGTTGCATCTTGTTGGCGTGGTCCCAGTCGTGGGTGACCAGGATCAGGCCACAGCCCCGGTCGGTCGCCGAGCGCAGCACCTCGATCACCAGGTTGCCCGTCTCCGTGTCCAGCGCACCGGTTGGCTCGTCGGCCAGCAGCAGACGCGGCTGCCGCACGAGCGCCCGGGCGATCGCCACCCGCTGTTGCTCGCCGCCGGACAGGCGGGCCGGCCGGTGCTTGGCCAGATGGGCGATGCCGACCCGGTCGAGGGCCTCCAGGGTGCGGGCCCTGCGTTTGCGGCGCGGTAGCCAGCCCTGGCCGTTGACCAGGGCCATCGCCACGTTCTGCGCGGCGGTCAGGTGCTTGAGCAGGAAGAACCGCTGGAACACGAAGCCGAACTCGGCGCTGCGCAGAGCTGCCGCCTTCCGCTCCGGCAGCCGGGTGATGTCCCGGCCATTCAGCAGATACTGTCCACCGTCGGGCCGGTCGAAGAGGCCGATCAGGCTGAGCAGCGTGCTCTTGCCGGATCCCGACCGTCCGAGGATGGCCACGCTCTCACCACCGTCGACGGTCAGGTCGGTTCCGTCGAGGATGATGCGCGGCGTCTTCTGGCCCTTCAGCGTCTTCGTGATGCCATGGAGCTGCAGCAACGCCGTCATTTTCCACCCATCGGAGCGGACGGGTCGCCCTCAACGCCTGGTTTGGCGGGTGGGAGGTTGGGGCCAGGGACGGCGACCGTCTCCTCGCCGGTGAGACCGGACTTGATCTGCACGACCTTGCCGTCGCTGAGCCCGAGCACGACATCCCTGGTCTCCCGGGTACCGTCCGGCTTGACCACGTCCACCTTGCCGCGGCCCTGCCCGCCGGCGACCGCTTCGACCGGGAGCACCAGCGCCTTGGCGGCCCTCGCGGTCACCACCTCGAGCGTCGCGCTGGCACCGTTGATCAGCTTCACGTTGGCGGGCGCGGTGCACACCAGGCGCATCCCGGTCGGCTCCGACGGCTCGGTCCGCTCTTGCTGGCTTGGCGACGCCTGGACGACTGGCGGAGCGGACGGCTGGCCGGACGGCGCGGCGGACGGCTCGACGGCCGGCGGGTCCGGGATGGTGCCGGCGGGCAGGGCCGCGATGGTGCCGAGCACCTTGCACGGGAAAGGCCCGGGGCCGTTCTTGATCTGGGCCTGGACCGTCGCGAGGGCATCCGAGATCTGGTAAGCCTGGGCACCGTCGATGTCGGCGACGAGCCCGTAGCCGACCTTCTTAGCCGAAACGATGGGCATTCCGGCGGTCACTTTGGAGCCGTCGTCCACCAGTCGGCCGGCGAACACCGCACCCGCCGGGACCTCGATGCGGTGCGCCTTGCCGGACGCCCAGACGCTCGCCACCCTCGTCGGCTTGGTCGGCGTACTCCGCGGCGGCGTGACATCGCGATACCGCACCTGCCCTGCGACTGGGGCCACGATCCCGAATACCGGGTTGATGGTCACCTTGCCGGACAGGCTCACTTTGTTTGCAAGGTCCTGGCGGGTGGGCTGCACGGTGGTCATTGTCGTGCCGCGGGGTGCGAGACCAGGCGTCTCCGCCTGCGCGCTCGGCTCGCTGCAGCCGGCAGCGGCGGCCACAAACATCGCAAGGACGCAGAGTGACAAAAGCCTTCGCACCCGTACCCCTAACTCGATCACTTCGGGCGAACATCTGACAAGACGCCTGGGTTCGGCGATCGGTTGCCCACAGAGCGGGGCGACCTCGGCGACGGCCGATCCGCCGAAGAGTACCGCCGGCCTTCCTGCTCCGCTGCCCGCCGCGCAGGGGCTGAGATCTGCCAGATCCGCTGGAGCTGACTATTCCGAATCGGAGCTATCTTCATTCGCCCAAGCAGCGACCGCCGCTCACTCGCCTCAAACTCCCACCCGGCCTCGCCTCCGGACAGGCGGTGTACCGGCGATTCGGCGGCCGGTTTCCCGACCACCGCGGCGCGACTGCGCCGGTGCCGCCAGTTGCTGAATCCGGGCCGTACCGACGCGTGCGGCACCTCCCGCCGCCGCCCCGCGCGGCGGTGTGGCGGGACGTGACGGATCGGGCCGGCATCGGCGAGGATGAGGCGGTGAGGGGGCTGTGACGGTGAAGATCGAGGTTTCGGCACGGGAAGCCGAGGTGCTCGCCCTGCTGAACGAGCGGTGCAGCAACGCCGAGATCGGGCAGCGGCTGTTCATCTCCGTTCGCACCGTTGAAAGCCACGTCTCGTCATTGCTGCGCAAGTACGGCGTCGCCGATCGACACGATTTGTCGGCACTGGCATCGGCCGCCCCGGGGGCGACAACGAACCGGGCGGACGCCGTCGTCGCCGGACTCCCCGTACCGCGGACCACCTTCGTCGGTCGCCGACAGGAGCGGGAGTCACTGTCCAGAACGCTACGCGACGCCCGGCTGGTCACACTGGTGGGTGCCGGAGGGGTGGGAAAGACCCGACTCGCCGTCGAACTGGCGACCGATCTGGTGTCCCGGTTTCCTGCCGGCGGCGCCTTCGTCGACCTGGTGCCGGTGCGCGACGGCTCCGTGGCCCAGGCCGTCGCCGCCACGCTCGGCCTCACCCCCGCCCCGCGCCAGCCCATGTCCGAGGCAATAGCGGACGAACTCGGCGCGCAACGGTCGCTGTTGGTGCTGGACAACTGCGAACACCTGTTGGACGCGGTAGCGGCCTTCGCCGAGCAGGTCCTCAACGGGTGCCCCGGCGTCACCGTGCTGGCCACCAGCCGGGAACGGTTGGGGGTGCCCGGGGAGCAGGTCGTGCAGGTGCTGCCGCTGCCCGAGCCCGATGGGCGGGCCCTCTTCGACGACCGCGCCCGGGCGGCCGGCGCCGACGTGCCCGGCGACCCGATGGTGGTCGGTGAGCTCTGCGCCCAGCTCGATAACGTACCGCTGGCGATCGAGCTTGCCGCTGCCCGCAGCGCCTCGCTGGGAGTGGAAGGCTTGCTCGCGGCGTTCACCGATCCGCTGCGGGTGTTGACCGGCGCGCGACACGCCGATCAGCGGCACCGCTCGCTGCGGGCCGTCCTGGACTGGAGTTACGGCCTGCTGGACCCAGCCGAGCAGACGCTGTTGCGGCACCTCTCCGTGTTCGTGGGTGGGTTCGACCTGGCCGCCGCGGCCCGGGTGCCGATGGTGGGCGATGTGGCCGGGACCGCCGACCTGCTCGGCCGACTGGTGGAGAAGAGCCTGGTGACCCGTGACCCGGATGTGCGTCGCTGGCGGATGCTGGGTACGGTCCGGGCGTTCGCGCGGGAACAACTCGTCACTGACCCGGTCCGGGGTGAGGTGCTCGATCGGTACCTCGAATGGGCGACATCGGCGGCCACCGAGCTCGTCGGGCGGTTGAACGGTGTGTGGCGCGAGGACTTCGATCTCGTTGCCGACGATTTGCGCGCAGCGCTGCTCGGCCATCGCAGCGGCGTCGGCTCGGCCCCGCACCAACTGGCTCGGTCGCTCGGTCGCCTGACGTACACCCGTCGCTTCCTGGCCGAGTCCCTGGATTGTTACCGGCAGGCGGCCGCACGGGCACCGAGCCCCACCGAGGCGGTGGCGGACCTGCGCAACGCGGCGGACTGCGCGCTGGTGGGCACCGCGACCGGACAGCAGGTGCTGGACCTGATGCTGACCTGCGCCGACCTTGCCGGGGCGGCCGGCGACGGCAACGCCCAGGCGCTTGCCCTGGCCCGGGTGGTCGAGATGGTCCACCGATTCGATGGCCGCATCAGCAGCGACATGTCCCGCGAACGGCTGACCGTCTTGCTGGAACGGGCCCGAGCCGCCGGCAACCCCGCCGATCCCGCAGTCGCCGCCGCCGTGGCGATCGCCGAGGCGTGGTACGCCGGAGGCCGCCGGTTCCACCCGGACCCGGATCTCGCCGCCGTCGCCGCTGCGGCCGCCCGCCGCTGTGGCGTGCCGGTGTTGGTCAGCGCGGGTCTGGACCTGCTGGCTACGGCTGCGGCGCAGGCCGGACGACCAGCCGAGGCGCGGCGGATCGGGGCGGAGCGTTTCGCGCTGCTGAGTGCGCTCGATCCCACCGACCCGCAGGCGGCACCGGAGATCGGTGACACCTTCCACGTCGCGGCCACCGTTGCGTTCCAGGCCGGTGACCTGCCCGCCGCACTGAACGTCGCGCGACGGATGATCGATGACGACCTGCTCGGAGGCCGTACTCATGCCACCGGCACCCTCGTGCCCGCCCTGACGCTCACCGGTGAACTCGACGAGTCGCTGACGCAGGCGGAGGCCTTGTGGGAGGGGTGGCAGCGGGTCGGCCGCCCACCGACGGGGCGCGTGGCCGGCGCCATGGCATTCGCCATGGTGGCGTGCGGGTTCCGAGGCGATCGGGAAGGCCTGTCGCGGTGGCGGAACCGGCTGGCGGCGTGCGCCTCCGCCGCCGGGATCGAGCTGTCCGCACTCGCGTCGGTGGTGTACGCGGACTGTCGCACCGCCCTTCACCTCGGTGAGTTCGACGACGCGTCCCGGCTGGTCGGGCTGGCATTCAACGCCTTTCCGGGCTACCGGTACGAGACGTACGCCCGCGCCGCCGCCGCGGAGCTGGCGGTCGCCGCCGGCTTGCCGGGCGCGGCGCGGTGCCTCACGCTCGCCGAGGAGGCGATCACCGACAACGCGTGGGCAACCGCCTGCCTGGCCCGGGCTCGGGGCCGGTTGACTGGGGACGTCGAGGCGCTCGCCGCGGGGCTGGCCGGGTTTCAGCAGGCTGGAGCCCGCATCGAGTACGCCTGCACGCTGGCGCTCCTGCCCGGCCGGGAAGCCGAGGGCCGAGCCGAGCTGAGGTCGCTGGGTCTGGCGGCAATGGGGGGCTGACCGCCGTCCCCGTTCCGTGGTGCGTTCCGTGGTCGGATCCGTGTGGCCACGGATGTGCCGGCGAGCCGTGCGGCGGAGGCTGATCACCGACGGTAACGCCATTCCGGCGTTCGTGATCAGAGGAGTAGCCATGACGGGCACGGTGCAGCAGCCAGGTGAAGTGGTTCACCGCATCTATCTCAAGGCCAGCCCCGAGGAGGTCTGGGCCGCGCTCACCCGCTCGGAGCTGACCAGGCGTTACGGGTACGGCGGCCGGATCGACATCGACCCGCGCCCCGGTGGCGCCTACCGCGGCTACGCGAGCGAGGCCCTGGTGGGCAGCGGAGTCGACATGGTCATCATCGAGGGCGAGATCATCGAGGCCGAACCCGACCGGCGGCTCGCCCTGGCCTGGCGGATGACCGCCGACCCCGCCATGGCGGCCGAAGGACCCACCCGACTCACGTACGACATCGGCCAGGACGAGCGCGGACTGACCACCCTAACCGTGACGCACGACCTCACCGGGGCTCCACACACCGCGGCACTGGTCACGGGCGCCACCCCAGGCACCGGGGGCGGCTGGTCCTTCGTGCTCAGCGACCTCAAGTCGCTCTTGGAAACCGGCGCGGGCATCGCCGGTTGACCGCACCGGGACCGGCGTAGCCCTCACGCCGGCCCGGCCAGCACCCATCCCATCAGAAACGCCTGCAAAGGACACCCAATGAGACATCCAAAGCTTCAACCGCTCGCAGCCGGCGTCGCGGCAGCACTGTTCCTGACCGCGCCCGCCCAAGCGGCGACCGCCAAGGCGCCGGCGGCGCAGTCCGGCCACGCCGGCGCATTCTCCTCCGCCGACTGGCGGGCGGCGTGGACCGCCGCCGCGCACCACCCGTTCGACGGGTTCGGTACGCCGAACTGGTCAGTCAACGGCTTTGCAAACCAGTCGCTGCGGCAGGTGGTCCGGGTCAGCGCCGGCGGCTCGACGGTGCGGGTACGACTGTCCAACCGCTTCGGCGACCGACCGCTGACGGTGACCGGCGCAACGATCGCGCTCGCCGCAGGCGGAGCGGCCGTGCGACCGGGCAGCCTCCGCTCGTTGACCTTCGGCCGATCGACGACGGCGATCATCCCCGCCGGAGGCGAGCTCACCTCCGACCCCGCGCCGCTGCCGACACGCGCGCTGGACTCCCTCGCGGTGACGCTGTACTTCGCCGGCCCCACCGGTCCGGCGACCGTCCACGAGAACGCGACGGCCACCACCTACCGAACGGCCGGCGACCGGCGGTTCGATGCCCGGGCCGGCGCCTTCGCCGAGACCAGCACATCCTGGTACTTCCTCGCCGGCATCGACACGGCCGGCCAGCCGGGACACGCCCACGGCGTGGTGGTGACGTTCGGCGACTCGATCACGGACGGGTACGGCACCACGGTCGACGCCGACAACCGGTACCCGGATGAGCTGGCCGAACGGCTCGCCTCCGGTCGTCGCCCGATGAGCGTGGTGAACTCCGGTATCAACGGCAACAAACTGCTCGCGGACTCGACCTGTTTCGGCGAGGCGGGCGTGTCCCGGTTCGGCCGGGACGCGCTGGACCAACCGGGAGTCCGCGCTGTGGTCGTCCTCGAGGGCGTCAACGACATCGGTGGCGGCGGCTACCCCGACTTCGGCTGCGGCGCGTCCCCCGTGGTGACTGCCGAACAGGTCATCGACGGGCATCGGCAGCTGATTCGGGCGGCGCACGCCCGGGGCGTGCGGATTATCGGAGCCACCATGCTGCCGATGAAGGACGCGTTCGGCTACGACACGCCGGCCAATGAGGCGGTCCGCGACGCCGTGAACACCTGGATCCGCAATGGCGGCGAGTACGACGCGGTGGCCGACCTGGACCGGGCGCTCGCCGACCCGGCTGATCGGGATGCGCTGCGGCCAACCTACGACTCCGGCGACCACCTGCACCCCAACGACGCTGGCGCCGCCGCGATCGCAGCGGTCATCGCTCCTCTTCTCATCCACACCGGCCGCTAGTCCGGGCCGCTGCGTTATCCGGCAGGCGGTTCGAACCCGATGCTCCTATGGAGGTCAAGGGGTGAGGGCGGCGAAGTCGGCGCGGAGGGCGGTGTAGACGTCGCGGACGATGTAGCGCTTGAGGCAGCGCAGGATTTCCTGCTTGCTCAAGCCCTCTGAGACGCGTCGTTGCTGGTAGGCGCGTGTTCTCTGGTCGTAGCGCAGGCGGCAGAGGGCGATGGTGTGCAGGGCGTGGTTGGCGCCGCGGTCGCCTCCTCGGTGCAGGCGGTGGCGGCGTACCCGTCCGGAGCTGGCGGGGATGGGTGCGGCGCCGCAGAGGTGGGCCAGTGCTGCTTCGGAGCGGAGTCGGTCGGGGTTGTCGCCGGCGGTGGTGAGCAGTTGTGCGGCGACGTCGGTGCCGACGCCGAACAGGGCGCTGGTGCGGGGTGCGGCTCGGCGGACCAGTGGGGTGAGTTGCCGGTCGAGGGTGGTGATTTCCTCGGTCAGGGCGGTGGCCCGTCGGGCTAGTCCTGCCAGGGTGGCGGCGGTGGCGTGTTCGGGGTCGTGCAGCATGGCCGGGTCGTGGGCGAGGGTGGCGCACCGTTTGATCAGCACGGCGGCGCTGAGCTTGGTCAGCTGGGCTCGCAGACGTTCGGGGGCGGCGGTGACCAGGCCGCGCATCTGGTTGATCGCGGCGGTGCGGGCCTTGACCGCGCCTTGCCGGGCGACCCGCAGGGCGCGGATCGCCTCGACGGGGCCGGTGCGGGTCTTCGGGGTGCCCATGGCGGTGCCGGCGAGGGTGGCCCGAGCGGCGGCGATGGCGTCGATCGGGTCGGACTTGCCCTTGGTCCGGCGGGTCCGGCGGTCCGGCCGGTCCACCTCGACGATGGTGACTTTTGCGCTGGTCAGGTGACGCGCCAGGTCAGCGCCGTAGCTGCCCGTGCCCTCGACGCCCACGGCGAGCAAGCGGCCGAAGGAGCGCATCCAGGCCAGCAGTTCCGCATAGCCGGCGGTGGTCGCGGGGAACTCGGCGTCGGCCAGTAGTCCGCCTGTGCTGTCGATGACGGCGGCGTGGTGAGTGTCGCGGTGGGTGTCGACACCACCGATCACGGGTCGCTTCTTGGCTGCCATGCTGGTGAGGTCCGCCCTTCTCGTCTGCGTCGAGATGTGTGGACACGTCACCGGTCAGGCAGAGGGACAACACAGTGGTGGGCGCCTCTCGCACAGGCTCCTATCAGGTCACGACGCCGGACCGGTGACATGCAGCTCGCGGAGCCACCGGGCCGGCCGACGGATCGGGATGAGGACAGCAACCGTCGGGCTGCCGGTGAGTCAGACCGGCCCGGCGACCCACCCCACCATCCTCACTGTCTGCCGCCGGCCCGCCCTCCTGGGGAGCGGGCCGCCGCCCGGTCCGCCACGTCAAGCGGACCTAATGAGAGCTACCGGGTCGGCCTTCGGGCAGACTCCGGTCCGGTAGCCGCCGGTGGGTGAGCACTCTGCGGACCGGGACGCTTGCAGTCCTATGTCAAGATCGTGCCCCTGCTGGTGGTCGGGAGATCAGACCGCTGATGGGATGTCGTGCCCGCTGGCTCTGGCGTGAGCACTTGTTCATTAGGTCGCTGGTAGTTCTCCCGCGGGCCGCCGTAGGCGTGATGTCCGCTATGGATGGGAGCATGGGATTGCTGTTCGTTGGCGATGACTGGGCCGAGGAGCACCACGACGTCGAGCTGCAGGACCCGACCGGGCGGGTGCTGGGCAGAGCGAAGCTGCCGGAGGGTGTCGCGGGGATTGCCCGGCTGCACGCGATGATCGGCGAGCATGTTGGGGAGGATGACGAGCCGACGCAGGTGGTGGTCGGCATCGAGACCGACCGCGGCGGCTGGGTGCAGGCGCTGGTCGCGGCCGGCTACCAGGTCTACGCGGTCAACCCGTTGCAGGTGGCCCGCTACCGGGAGCGCCACAGTGTGTCCGGCGGCAAGAGCGACACCCGCGACGCGCATACCTTGGCTGACATGGTCCGCATCGACCGTCATCAGCTACGCCCGGTCGCCGGCGACAGCGTCGAAGCGGAGGCGGTCAAGGTCATCACCCGGGCCCACAAGACGCTGATCTGGGAACGCACACGGCATATGCTGCGGCTGCGCCACGCTCTGCGGGAGTTCTTCCCGGCCGCGCTGGCCGCCTTCGATGACTTGACCGCCCCGGATGTTTTGCAGCTGCTGGGCGCCGCGCCCGATCCGATTTCAGCGGGCCGGTTGACCAATGGCCAGATCACGGCGGCGCTCAAGCATGCCCGCCGCCGCAACATCGCCGAGAAGGCGCAGGCGATCCGGGCTGCCCTGCGCGCCGAGCAGTTGGGCCAGCCGGCCGTGGTGACCGCCGCCTACGGGGCCAGCGTCCGGGCTCAGGTGGCCATCCTGAGCACCCTCCACACCGAGATCAAAACCATGGAGGAGCAGGTCGAGGCGCATTTTGGCAAGCACCCGGACGCTGAGATCTACCTCAGTCAGCCCGGTCTGGGCGCCATTCTCGGCGCCCGGGTGCTCGCCGAGTTCGGCGATGACAGAAACCGCTACGCCGACGCGAAAGCACGCAAAAACTACGCCGGGACCAGCCCGATCACTCGCCAGTCCGGCAAGAAGAAGACCGTGCTTGCCCGCCACGTGCACAACGATCGGCTCATCGATGCCCTCAACCGCCAAGCGTTCTCCGCGCTGCACGCCTCCCCCGGCGCCCGCGCCTACTACGACCGGCTGCGTGCCCGCGGCATCGGCCACCAGGCGGCACTACGCCAGCTCGGCAACCGCCTGGTCGGCATCCTGCACGGCTGTCTCAAGACCGCTACCACCTATGACGAAGCCACCGCATGGGTCCACCATCAACAAGATCTACAAGCCGCTGCTTGACAACAAAGCTCATGGGATGTCTTGACGGCTCGTACGGACGCTGGCGGGCCGGGCGGTGGTCTGCTCGGCTCGCCCGAGTCGGCGGCTGGCGGGATGGCCCGGCGCAACCACCCACGGACCGCAAGGCGCGGACGGAGCCCCGGCCATCCTGGAGTCGTTGCGCCCCCGCCGGAGGCGCACTGACCGCGACCGGTCCGCCGCAACCGTCACCGTCTACGACGCCGACACCCCGATAACAGCCGTTCCCCGCCGCAGCACCACCGACCTGAACCGAACCAAGGCCAAGCACCAGATAACTACCTCCCGGCGATGACCTCGACACGACGCCTAGTCTCGTCATCGACACCGTGCCCGCAGGCCAACGCGTCCGCCAGCACCATGCCGAGGAAACGGGAAAGACCGCGTGGAGAAAGCCCTGCACGTCAATGGCCTGGTGCTGCCCGCCTTGCTGATCGAACTGCTCAACGGTGGCCGCTGGCGGCACCCAGGTGACGACGTCCTGCGTGATCTCATGCCCTGGTTCGAATCTCCGCTGGACTTTCTCACCAGCATCGAAGGGATGCGCCGCGAGAGCAGATCGCTCACCCTGCTTGCCGACGACCCGCCCTCCTCGCACCTGTTCCG
Source organism: Micromonospora sp. NPDC007230 (assembly GCF_042869115.1). NCBI lineage: Bacteria > Bacillati > Actinomycetota > Actinomycetes > Micromonosporales > Micromonosporaceae > Micromonospora > Micromonospora sp. NPDC007230. The sequence continues at coordinate 161,270 of NZ_JBIAFE010000012.1, forward strand.
GCAAACACGGGGAAGCATCGCCACCGCCAGCGTCGAGCTGCCCTGGCTCGACGTGGAGCAGGCAGTTCTGATCGCGGTCAACCGCATCCCCGGTGATGACGTCGCGATGGCCCTCGACTATCGCACCGACCCCGCCGACCCCCAGGTCGTCGCCAGCGATTTCTGGACTGACCCGAAGCAATGCTCCTGGCAGGCCGTCGCCCCGACCTTCTCTCAACTCGTCGAGGTCCTCCGGCTCCTCTAACACGACACGCGGAGCCGCCGGCCAGACAGACTACCGCCGCGCCATACCATCGAAGCCAACACCAGATCACCAGTATTCGATCATGACCTGGCGTCAAGCGTCCTGCGACGCCGTTTCGTCAACCTTCATGCGAGACCAGGCATCGCCGGCAGCCGGCTGTCCGGTCTCAGGACCTCCGTGACAGATCGGTATCAGGACCTGCGTGACACTCTGCGAGGCGCTAGCGCGTCAGCCGAGCATGGGTCGGGGTCGCGTGGTCTCTGCCCTGGCGGCACTATGCGGAGGTGCTGATTCCTGGGTACGAGAACGACCCGCTGGTCGACGGCCGTCCGTTCCTGACTGACTCGCTGTTTCTGGCCGACCTACTTGTCCGCCACGATGGCTTCCCACGATGACTCGCTGGTCACCGCCGCGTTTGAGGTCGAGCAGGAGGATTGTTTCAGTTACTTCGATCGCTTGACGGATCCGGACGCATGGCCGGTATTTCGGCTCGGGCTGCGCGATGGGCACGAGATCGACGTGGTCTACCGGAACCTGACCGGAGACATGGGCACGGAGTACGTCCTGTGCCGGTCCGGTGGGAAGCACAAGCTAGACCTGGCGAACGTGGGTGGACACGAGTTCCGTCCAGGGCTGAGCTGGTCCGAGCTGATCGCCGCAGCGACCTGGTCGAGCGCGCCGTATGGGGTGGTGGAGCCGGACGCCCGGCTGCTGCTACTACTACCCGCGTTCGGGGATGCGGACCTGCCGGCGGATGCGACGGCGATGCTGACGGCCGCATTGACGAGTTGCGGCGCCGGGTCGCGGGCCGGTGCACTCGCCGAATGGTTACTGGAGGACCCAGAGGACTGGCCGCACTGGCGTCAGCAAGGCGATGCTCTCGTCTGCGATGACCGGTACAGCCGGCGCAACCCCGAGGGGCCGACCGCGCACTCGCCCGCCGACCTGCTGGAGATCTCATCGGCGCTCCGGGTCGCCTAGCCGGATGTGTCACCCACGTCCCGAGACCGATCTGTCACGCACGTCCTGAGACCCGACATGCCGGCAGCCGGCTGTCCGGTCTCGGGTCCTGCATGACACGGTCGGTATCAGGACCTGCGTGACGCTGTCGACGGCTACGGCTTGGCCAACTGCCCGGCCGAACGGGCCTCAAGGACGTCGAACTCGTTGCCCTCTGGGTCGGCCATCGTCACATGGTCAAGGGCACCGTCAGGTGCGTCGACCCGGAGGACGGTCCCGCCTGCTGCCACCAGTTTGTCGACGATCGCCTGGACCCGCGGCCAGCGCACCTCCAACGGCTCGTGCCGGCCGCCGCCGACGTGGATATCGAAGTGCATCCGGTTCTTGACTGCCTTCGGCTCGACTTCATGCTGGAAGAATCGGAGATCTTTCCCACAGCGCATTGGGCAACCTCGACCAAACCAGGAACCGAACCGGCTTCAGATTCCGGCCAACGCCAGCACCTGATCGAACCCGCGAAGCTGGGCTGGCGAACTCACCATCGGCAGCACCAGGGCCGGTATGCCGACGGCCACGGAACCGCCGTCGCATCCGGGATGGTCGCCAACCATCAACGTTCGATCTGGCTGTGCCGCCAGGGCTTCGACTGCGGTGCGCCAGATCCGTACATCGGGTTTGACGAAGCCGACCTCGTAGGAAAGAACGAATGCATCGATGTAGCGGTCAAGCCCGTGCCTCGCAAAGCAGATGCGAATGTCCCAGCCCACGTTGCTGACCACGCCAAGGCGAATACCGCGGGCACTCAGCGCGGCGAGAGTGGACGCCGTATCCGCGTACGGCGCCAGCGCTTCGGCGCGCGTTTCGTGCAGGGCTCGCGCAAACGGCAAGTCCACCCCACGGATTTGCTGCAGGACAGCCAGAATCGCCCGGTCCCACACCTGTGGGTCCAAGTCCCGGGCGATGTGAGCAGGGTCCGTAGCCGTCGTCCGCAGCAACTCAGCGAAATCCGAGGCGATGCGCTCCGCCTCACCGGCGGCCACCTCCCGGCCGATCAAGGCCGCCGCGCTGCCGACCCAGCGGTTGGGGTCCCTGGCGAACAGGGTCCAAGCGAAATCGAACAGGACGGTTGTCACGGGTTTCGAAGGCACCAGGTCACCCTAGATCAGCGGGACGATTGACATGGGCCATGATGCTCCTGACTGCGCTCGACGCAGAACAGGTCGAGTTGCCCTCCGGGCCGGCCTTGGTCACCCGACCGGGGCCGCTGGATACCGGCAGTCCCTAGTACTCCAGCCGGGGATGTTGACCTTGGCTGAGCTGTGGCGTGATGCGGCGCGGGAATGAGGGCAGCCACCGTCGATCATGGACGGTTGTGTGGACTGACCATGACGCAGCGGTGGCTGCCGGATACAGGGTAGACGCCCAACGATGGCGGATGTTGTTCGACGACCTACTGTTCACTGTCGGCCAACGTTTCCGCAGGCCGGAGCCCCGGCGGCGGGTACGGGACTTTGTCCGGGGCCTGCTGGCGCCGCTACCGCGTAAGAACTGCTGGACGATCGCTGAACACGCCGGCGACGCCGGTCCGGACGGGATGCAGGACCTACTGACCCGGGTGAAGTGGGACGACGTGGCGGTCCGCGCCGACGTGCGTGAGTTCGTCTGCGAGCAGTTCGGCGACACCGAAGCGGTACTGGTCATCGACGAGACCGGTGATCTGAAGAAGGGCCGGCACACCGTCGGCGTTCAGCGGCAGTACTCCGGCACCGCCGGAAAGATCGAGAACTGCCAGCTCGCCGTGCATCTGGTCTACGCCACCGAGGTGGTTCACGCGATGCTCGACGCAGCCCTCTACCTCCCGAAATCGTGGTGCGACGACACGCAACGCCGGGCTGAGGCGGGTGTCCCGGAGCAGGTGCGGTTCGCGACCAAGCCGCAGCTGGCGTCCCGGATGATCGAGACCGCGGTCACCGCCGGGCTGCCCTGCCGCTGGGTGGCCGGCGACGAAGCCTACGGCGCTGACCCGCGCCTGGCCGCCCGGCTTCGTCAGTTGCAACTGGGCTACGTCCTGGCGGTGGCCTGCTCGCATCAGGTGACCACCAGCCATCTACCGCGTGGACGCGCTGGCCACGGGACTGCCCGCTTCTGCCTGGCAGCGCGTGTCCGCCGGTCGAGGCGCCAAGGGACACCGCTACTACGACTGGTCTTTCACCGCCCTACCCGCCCACCGCGACCAGCACGGCGGACACCACTGGCTCCTGATCCGCCGCAACCGGACAACCGGCGAGCTGGCCTTCTACCGCTGCTGGTCATCCGAACCCGTCCCGCTGCACACCCTCGTCACAGTGGCCGGGCGCCGCTGGAAAATTGAAGAGTCGTTCCAAGCCGCGAAGACCGGCCTCGGCCTCGACCAGCACCAAAACCGCCGCTGGACGTCCTGGCACCGCTGGACCACCCTGGCGATCCTCGCCCACGCCTTCCTCGCCGCTGCCACCGCTCACCGCGACCGGCCCGACCCAGCCGGGCTGATTCCGCTAACCGTCAACGAGCTACGCCACCTGTTCAACGTCCTGATCATCGAGCCCACCCGCCGCCACACCGACCCCTTGCTCTGGTCGATCCGCCGACGCCGCCACCAAGCCCGCGCCATGAACAGCCATTACGCCCGACAAGCCCTAATCGAGCCGTGATCACGATCCCCGGCTGGAGTATTAGGTGCGTCCGTTGTTCACCCCTGTTGACCGACCCGACGGGCACGCAACGGGCACCCTCGGCCCTGAATGCCTACGGGTCGTTCTCTCGAAGGTCGATCTTGAGCTGACCCGCTAACCCGTAACACAGGCCTCGGAGTTCGTCGATCCGCTCGTAGGCGCTCCGCTCTTGATCCGGTGGCGGCAGCTTGCTCCAGTTGGGCGACAGGTCGTTGATGCTCCCCATGCCGCCGTACGCGCTCAGCCAATGGTCGAGCCCGCCTGCGTCTCCGGCGTCGACTCGGATCAGCGCCCGATCTGCCCACTGCGCCCAATGTTCGTTGTCATGCCGACGGAGCAAGTCGCGCAGCTCGACGAGTGCGGCGCGAAATCGTCGGAAGTTCTCGTCAATACGCGAGTGCGGCACCTTGACCACAGCTCGAGCCCTCCTCCTGATTGGGCGCATTTAGCCCGTGGAAGATCCACGATCGTTTCGTCCCGAAGAATGATCAATCGTTGATGAGCTGAGCGTGTAGCCGGGACGAGCTGCCGGAACAGTCCACCATCGTCCGTGGGCGTCCGGCGTTGGCCGCCCCGGTCGTCACCCAGTTGTTCACTCACTGGTTCGCACGAACTCCTGCAAGGTCCGGCACGCGTGGTCTACCGATGACACGAAATCGCCGGTGAAATCGACAGGATCGTCCATGACCGGGACCTCGACAGCCTCATCGATGGGCATCGAGTTGCCTCCCTGGAGGAGCGACATTGAATCCGGCGCATCAGCACGGTGGATCACTGCATACTCCCCCCGAAAGCCCACGGTGAGCAGCGGGAAGTCTTGATCAGGCATCCGGACCTCCCGATACCCTTCCCCTCGGGACCTGAGTTCCCCGAAGCGGTCGAACAGCTCAGCCGCAGTCGACTTGATCTCGGCTGGGTGGAACCGCCCCGAGGCCGGCGACGTTCCCGCCCAGACCACGTTCACGTCCGCGTACGAGCTCATTTCCACACCCCCAGTATGAGTCCGACCGTGTTCCCATCACTGTCTGCCGGGTAGTGGAAGTCTGCGCCGATCGGGAGCCACTGCCTGCGGCTGTCCGGGGCGTGCGTACCGCTGACCGGCTGGGGAACCTTGCTGGCCGTCTGACCGTTATCCGTTGCGGAGCCGCTCGGGGTCACGGTCTGGGCGGCTCTGCTCCTTGGTTGACCTATGCTCGCGGTCATGTCCCCGGTGAGTGCGGGCGGTGCGAGCCGCTGGTTCGGGTCGCTGGCGCAGTCCACCGGCGATGCGCAGGTCTTCGTCTTCCCGTATGCCGGTGGCATCGCCGCGTCGTTCATGGAGTGGCAGGCGATGGCGGAGCCGGAGTTGTCGTTGCAGGTCGCGCTGATGCCGGCCAGGGGAGTCCGGCTGCACGAGCCGCCCGTGGACGACATTACGGAGCTGGTGGATCAGCTGACGGCGGCGGTCATCGAGCGGGCGTCGGGGCCGTTCCTGCTGTTCGGGCACAGCCTGGGTGCGCTGGTGGCGTTCGAGGTTACCCGGGAGCTGCGTCGCCGGGGTGCGCCCGATCCGCTGGCGCTGCTGGTCAGCGGGGCCGAGGCGCCGCAGACCCGCCTGATCACGCAGCGCTATCACCAACTCGACGACACCGGCCTGATCGAGGCGTTGCGCGACTTCGGGGCCACCCCGGCCGGGTTGCTGGTGGACCGGGAGATGATGGAGATCATCCTGCCGGGTATCCGGGCCGACTTCGCCCTGTCCGAGCGGTACGTCTACCGTGCCGAGCCGCCGCTGGAACTGCCGGTGCACGTGCTGCTCGGCGACGGGGACGAGCACGTGGACCTGGAGCGGGCGGCCGGGTGGGCGCTGGAATGCACGGCTCCGCCACGGCGACATGTGTTCGCCGGTGGGCATTTCTTCCTGACTGACTACCAGTCGGAAATCTTGGAACTTATGCGCCGCATCGTCGCCAGTCACACCGCTGTGACGTAATCCTCGACAAAGGATGTGTAAGGACTTTTGTCCACACCAGGGCTTCCTTTGTGTCGGGTGTGCGACCTGGCGGACCGGCGAAATGCGGTGCTAGAGTTCGCCATCCGTTCATCGAAGGGACGTCGCTGACGAGGCGGCAAACCGTTGCGTGCGCCGAGGTGCTCATGAGCCCGTCGTACTTGCCGTCCTTGGTTCTGCGTGAGTACTTGCATACGGTGGCGACCCTCCACCCCCAGCTGCGCGAGGTGCTTGATTTCGAGCGCCCGGGTGCGGCCGCGGCGCTGGCGGAGTTGGCCGCCACGGTGAGCGAGTTCGACACCGACTCCACCGGCCGGGGCGACTCTTATCGCCGGGCCCAGCGCGACACCCTGGTGCGCTGGACCGGGATGCGGCAACTGTTGGAGCTGGCCGCTCCGGCCGGATCCGAGCCGGTCACCCTCATCCTGGACGTGCTCGGCGGCGACGGCACCGTGGCGCGCGCGGCGAGCAGCCAGTCCGCCTGTTTCGAGTCCAAGCTGGCGTTCATCACCGGCGACCTGTCCGGCCACATGGTCGACAAGGCGCTCGCGCACGGCCTGCCCGCCGTACGTCAGGCCGCGCACTTCTTGTTTCTGCGCGACGCCAGCCTGGACGCGGTGCTGCTCGCCTACGGAACGCATCACATCCCGGCACGCCAGCGGCCGCTGGCGGTGGGGGAGGCGGCCCGGGTGGTCCGCCCTGGTGGCCGGATCGTGCTGCACGACTTCGACGAGTCGAGCCCGATGGCCGGATTCTTCGCTGAGGTGGTGCATTCGCACGCCTCCGGTGGCCACGACTACCAGCACTTCAGCCGGGCGGAACTGGCCAGCCTGTTCGCCCAGGCCGATCTGCCGGTGCGCATCGTCGACCTCTATGACCCGCTGATTGTGCGCGCCGATACCGCCCAGTCCGCGTGCGCTCGGATTCGCGACTATGTCGGCGACATGTACGGGGTACGGGAGTTTTTCGCGACGCTGAGCGATGACGAGGTGTGGCGGTTGCTGACGCACCACTTCGACCACACCGGCTACCTGGCCGCGCTCGGCGGCCGTGACGGCATCCCGGCGCGGCCGGTGGTCTACCGGGCCGATGGGCAGTTCGTCGCCGAGGTGCCCCGGATGGCGATCGTCGCGGTCGCGACAAGGGCGGCGTGACCTCCATGTCCAGCCCGCGCTACCTGCTCGATCTCGTACACCGGCCCTCGGGCGCCGACGCCGGCCGGCCCGCGATCGTCGCCCCCGACGGTGAGCTGAGCTACACACAGATGTGGGAGCGGATCGGCGCGACGGCCGAACTGCTGCGCCGGGCCGGGATCGGGCCGGGTGACCTGGTCGGCCTCTACCTGCACCGGTCCGCCGACTACGTGACGTCGCTGCTGGCGACGCTCGCGGTGGGCGCGGTCGCGGTGCCGGTCGATCCCGAGCTGCCCTCCGGCCGGGCCGAGCAGATGCTCGCCATAGCCGCACCCCGGCTCGTCCTGTACGCGGACCGGCCCGCTACCGTCGCCGCGCCGGCGGGCACTCGCTGGCGCGATGTGCGTACCGCCAAGGTGGTGGCGGGGACCGATCTGCTGGATCGCGCGGGCTGGCTGCCGCCGGGGGAGCAGCCCGCGCTGGTGTTGTTCACCTCGGGTTCCACCGGCCAGCCGAAGGGTGTCGTGCTGCACCACGCCGGGCTGGTCAACCGGCTGGCCTGGGGCCACGACTGGTTCGGGTTCGCCGCCGACGACCGGGTGCTGCACAAGGCGTCGATCGGGTTCGACGCGTCGGTGCACGAGATCTTCTCCCCGCTCATCGCGGGAGGCACGGTGGTCATCGCGGGGCCGGGCCTGCAATTCGACAGTCTCGGCCTGGTCCGGCTCATCCAGCGGGAAGCCGTCACCACCGTGCATTTCGTGCCGACCATGCTGCGGCACGTGCTCGACGAGCCGGAACTCGCCGGATGCGTCACGTTGCGACGGGTGCTGTGCGGCGGTGAGGCGCTGGACATGCAGTTGGTCCGGCGGTGGCGTGAGGCGCTGCCGTGCTCGCTGTTCAACGGGTACGGCCCGAGCGAGACCTCGATCAACGTGTCCTACTGGGACTGCTCTGAGGCGTATGCCGGCAGCATCGCCCCGGTCGGTCGGATCATCGGCGGGGTGTCGGCCCGGGTGCTGGACGAGGAGTTCCGGCCGGTCGCCGACGGCGAGACCGGTGAGCTGTGGATCGGCGGGGTCGCGGTCGGCCTGGGCTACCTGCGCGACGACGAGCGGACGGCGGAACGTTTCCGGCCCGATCCGGCACAGCCGGGTGCCCGGCTCTACCGCACCGGTGACCTGGTGCGGGTCGCGCCGGCGGGTTACCTGGAGTTCCGAGGCCGGGTTGACGACCAGGTCAAGATCCGGGGCATCCGGGTGGAGCCGGGCGAGGTCGCCGCGATGCTGCGCAAGCATCCCGCCGTGCACGACGCGGTGGTCGTGGCCGTGCCGGACGAGGATTCCGGGCCGCGCCTGGTCGGGTACGTGGTGCCGCAGCCACGGCGGGCCCCGACGATCGGCGGGCTGCCCCGGTTCCGGCTGCCCAACGGCATGGCGGTGACGGCGGCGTCGCCGGACGAGGCGGTCTTCCTCTACCGGCAGATCTTCGACCACGCGGAATACTCGCGGTTCGGCGTACGGCTCGGTGACGGTGCGGTCGTTGTCGATGTGGGCGCCAATATCGGCCTGTTCTCGCTCTGGGCGACCCGGCAGGCGCGCGACGTGCACCTGATCGCGGTCGAGCCGAACCCGGACACGCTGCCTTACCTTCGGGCCAACCTCAGCCTCTACGCCGAGTCCGCATCCGTCGTGGAGGCTGCGGTGACCGATGTGGCGGGCACGGCCGAGCTGATCTCGTTTCCCGAGCTGAGCTACCTGTCCGGCCTGGGCGCCGACCGGGTCGAAGCCGCATCGGACCTGGTCCGGTCGCATTACCGGCAGGGTGGCGGCGACGCCGACGAGGCCGAGCAGGCCGCGCTGCTGGCCGACGCGCACCGGCGCCTGACCTCGGTGGCGCACGTGGTGCCGACGATGACCCTGTCCGAGCTGCTGGACCGGTTCGAGCTGGACCGGGTTGACCTGCTGAAGGTCAACACCGAAGGCGCCGAGCTGAGTGTGCTGCGTGGCCTGCGCCCGGAGCACTGGCCCCGCATCGGCCAGATATGCCTGGAGGTCGAGCGCAGCAGCGTGACCGCGCCGCAGGTACGCGAGCTGCTGTCAGCGGCCGGGTTCGAGGTGCACGAGATCGGTGACTGGAACGTCGGCGCGGACGCCGATGTCAGCTACATCTACGCGATGCGGCCGCAGGAGCAGCCGAAGACGTCCTCGCCCTGGGACGAGCCCGCCGACCAGCTGCTGACGACCGGGCTGCTCCAGGGATACCTGGCGTCGGTGCTGCCGCCCGCGATGCACCCGGACCAGCTCGTCTTCGTCGACAGCCTGCCCCGCCTGCCCAACGGCAAGGTGGCCCGGCTGGAGCTGCCGCCGCCACCCCGCCGGCATGCGGAAGCGGCCCCGGAGCAGGGCAGCGCCCTCGCCGACCGGCTGCGCGAGGCGTGGCGGGTCACGCTCGGCGTCGATGCCGTCCACGACGACGACAACTTCCTCGCCCTCGGCGGGCACTCGCTGACCGCGCTGCGGGTGGCGCACCGGGTGCGCGAGATGGCCGACCTGGAAGTGTCCCCGGCGAGCTGCCTGCGCGCCAGGTCCTTCGCCGACTGGTTGGCCCGGGTCACGGACGCGAGACACGATGTCAGGCCCCCTCGATAACGCGCCGCGGCACGTCGTCGTGGTCGGCAGCGGCCAGCTCGCCCGCTCGCTGTGCGATTCCCTGGCCTCGATTCACACCCCCCACCCGGTACGCGTGACCGTGCTGGCCCGCGACCTGGCCGCCGCCCTCGGCGCGGCCCGGGGCGCGCAGGTGCGCGCTGCGGTCGCCGGGACCAGGGTCAGCTTCACCGCCCAGCCGTTCACCGCCGAACCGTCCACCGACCCCGGCGACGGGTACGCCGCCGACGCCGTGTCGATGGCCCGGCTCCGCCCTGACGTGCTGGTCTGCGCCGCATCGCCCCAGTCGCCGTACGAGCGGGTGCACGCGCCGTCGGCCTGGACGGAGTTGGTCGCCACGGCCGGCTTCGGGGTGACGCTGGCGTTGCAGGCCGAGCTGGTGTCCCGGCTGGCCGCCGCGCTGGCCGGCGGCGCACCGGACGCGTTGCTGGTCAACGGCTGCTTCCCGGACGCGGTCAACCCGCTGCTGGCAGCGCTGAATCTGCCCGTGCTGTGCGGCATCGGCAACGTGGCGACCCTGGCCGCGTGTCTGGACGCCGCGCTGGGCCGTCCCGGGCCGCGGCGGCTGGCGGTGCTCGGCCACCATGCCCACCTCGCCGCGCCCGACCCGGACCGTACCGGGGACGACACCGCCGAGGTACGCGCCTGGCTGGACGGCCTGCCCGTCCCGGACGTCACCGGGCTGCTGGCCGGCTACCGTGCCGTGCCCCGGCCGCAGCTGAACGCGCTGGCCGGGCATGCCGCTGCCGCCCTGGTGGCGGGGCTCGCCGCCGACGCGGGTGAGGTCGTGGCGAGCCTGCCCGGGCCGCTGGGGCTGCCGGGCGGCTATCCGGTTCGGCTCAGCGGTGGCCGGGCCGAGCTGCGGCTGCCGCCCGAGGTCAGCGCGGCGCAGGCCGTCGCCTGGAACAGCGCCGCCGGGCACCGTGACGGCGTCGAGGTCAGCGACGGCCACGTGCGCTATCCGGAGCGTGCCCGGGCAGCGCTGTCGGCGTACCAGCCGGAATTGGCCGAAGGCTGGCCCGTGACCGAACTGCCTGAGGTCTTCGCCCGGTTCATCGCCCTGCGCGACCATCTGCGAACGGCGCCACCGACGCCGGCGCATGCCCCTCGTGTGTTGGAGGAATCCCGATGTCCGTGACCGCCCCGACCACACGCAACCTGATCACCGATTATTACGACGTCATCGCCTCAGCGGTGGATCAGTGCGGCGCCGTCCCCGGTGGCCCTGCCGGGACGCCCGGCTTCGCGCCCGGCTTCGACCTGCCCGAGCTGACCCCAATGGTGCGTGAGTACTACGCCGCCGCCACCGCGAGCTGGTCGCAGCTGGGCGAATATGGCGGGCATCACCTCCAGCTGCTCGACCTGACCGCGAACCCGGGTACCCAGACCACCAAGACGTTCGCGTCGATGGTGATCGTCGCCCGCGCGGTGGAACACGTCCGGCGCACCGGGACCCGGCTGTGCATCTTCACGCCGACCTCCGGCAACAAGGGCGTCGCGCTGCGCGACTCGGTGGCCCGTGCCTACGCGGCCGGGCTGGTGACGCCGGAGCAGTTGTCCATCGTGGTGCTGGCACCGCAGTCGGCCCGGCACAAGTTCCGCCACGACGCGCTGGCCGCCGATCCGCGGTCGCGCCAGGTCAACCCGCTGCTGCGGTACACCGGCAGCGACCCGGAGGGTGTCAAGGCCCTCGGCCGCGCGTTCGTCGACGAGTACGCCGCCACGATGCACGATAAGCACGGCGTCACGCTGTGGTACACCCTGGACCTGAAGAACTACCTGGTCGCGGACGCCGCCCGGGCCGCCTTCGAGGCTGACGTGGCCCCGGCCAGCGCTGCCCGACCGCGCTGGCACGCGCACGCCGTCTCCAGCGCATTCGGCCTGCTCGGCTACAACCTGGGCCGCGACGTGCTCGAAGCGGCGGGCAAGGCCAGCCCGGTCGACCGCCCCGGCTTCCTGCTCGTGCAGCACCTCGGTACGCCCGACATGGTGCTCAGCCTGCGCCACGGTTCGTTCGAGCGGGACAACTGCCCGGCCTACACCCTGGATGAGGGCGTGGGCGCCTGGACGCAGGACAAGGACCCGCATTTCCCGGCCGTCACCGATGACCCGGCCGAGGTGCTCGACCCCACCTTCTACACCCACCGCCCGGTGACCTCCCCGGCGATGAACGCGTTGATCGAGCGGCACGGCGGCGACGGCATCGTCGTGTCGCGGCGCGAATGCGCCCAGCGCTACCCGGTGGCCCGGGACTGGCTGGCCAACGCCGGCCTCGAGCTGCCCGCCGACCCCGAGCAGTTGCGGGAGTGGTCGATCGTGATGGCGCTGACCGGTGTCTGCAACGCCATCGACCGCGGCCTGGTGCCGGTCGGGCACGACATCGTGGTGCACGGCACCGGCAGCTACGCCAACGACTTCACCGTCGCCGACGCCGACGCCGAGGTGTCCACGGTCGCCGACATCGTGGCCGCCGTTTCGAACGCATGGTGAGCCCGGCGTCCTCCGACCGCCCGCTCGGCCTGTCACCCGAGCGGGCTGCCTGGCTTGCCGCTCAGGCCCACGCCGCCGGGGTCACCCCGGCTGCGGTGGTCCTCACCGCGACCGCCCTGCTGGTGCGCCGGTACACCGGCGCCCAGGTCGTGACGCTGCGGCACGGCGACGACCTGGTGGCGCTGGATCTGACCGCCGACGCCCCGATCCGCGAGCTGTGGCGGTCGGTGCGCCCGGCACCGCCGGGTTCCGCCGCCGACGCCAGCGTCCAGTTGGGCCCTGACCTGGGCGAAGCCGCACCGTCGGGGCTGCCCGGTGACTACGCCGACGACCTGTGCGCCGACCTGGCCGAGTTCCTGTCCGCGCTGGACCCGGCCGCGTCGTCGGCCGACGTGTTGACATCGGCTCGCTACGAGCAGCGCCCGGCACCACAACTGGCCCGGCTGCACGGTGGCGACGGCACCGAAGTCGGCCGTGTACGCGGTGACACGATCCCGTCCGCGTTCGCATCGGTCGTCGCCGCGTACCCGCAGCGGGTGGCGGTGCTGGCCGACGACGCGACCGTGACCTATCGCGAGCTCGGTGCCGCCGTGGCCGCGACCGCCGTGGCCCTGGCTGATTCGGGCCACGGCGGAGCGCCGCCTGCGCCGGTCGGGGTCCTGTGCCGCCATGGTGTCGCCACGATCACCGGCATCCTGGCGGTGCTGGCGTCGGGGTCCGCGTACGTGCCGCTGGACACCGTGTTCCCGGCGGTGCGGCTGGCCGGGATGCTGCGCGATGCCGGGGTGCGGGCCATCGTCACGGACCCCGAGCACGCGCGGCTCGCCGCCACGCTGGCCGCCGAAGCCGGGCTGCCGGAGCTGCCGATCGTGCGCCTCCAGCCGGGCACCTCCCAGGCCGACCTGTCGGTGCTGCGGGGGCTCGCCCGGCCGGACGACCCGGCGTACGTGCTCTACACCTCGGGGTCGACCGGGATGCCGAAGGGTGTGGTGCAGAGTCACCGCAACGTGCTGTTCGGCGTACGCAATCACGTGCGCAACTTCGCCATCCGGCCGGAAGACCGCACCAGCGTGCTCACCTCGTTCGGCTACGACATGGCGGTCACCGACACGTTCAGCGCCCTGCTGTCCGGCGCCGCCGCCGTCCCCGTCGACGTTCGCGCACACGGCCTCGGCCACCTGAGCAACGCCCTCGCCGACCGGGGTGTCACGATCTACCACTCCACGCCGACCGTCTACCGATACCTGGTGGCGAGCCTGGGCGAGGGCGGTCGGCTACCGTCAATCCGCGCCGTCGTGCTCGGCGGCGAGGAGGTGACCAGGCACGATGTAGCGCTGGCCCGGCGGTCGTTCGCGCCTGGTGTGGTGTTCGTCAACGGGTACGGCACCACCGAGATCAGCTTCGCCGCGCAGCACCACCTGCCGCCCGGTGCGGAGCTGGAGCCAGCCGTCGTGCCGATCGGGCACCCGCTGCCGGGCATCGAGGTGGTGCTGGCCGACCCGGCCGGCCGCCCCACCTGCCTGACCGGCGAGGTGATCGTGCGTACCCCGCACGTCGCGCTGGGGTACCTGGGCCTGCCGGAACTCACGGCGGCTCGGTTCATCGAGCACGGCGGGGTGCGGGCGTACCGGACCGGGGACATCGCGCGGCGGCGGCCCGACGGGATGCTGGTCTACCTGAGCCGCAGCGACCGGATGGTGAAGATCCGCGGCTATCGGGTGGAGCTGGGCGAGATCGAAGCCCACCTGGCCGGGTTGCCCGGGGTGGGCCAGGCGGCCGTGGTGGCCCGGCGCAGCGCGGCCGGCACCGGCGAGCACGAGATCCTCGCGTACGCCGTCCCGGCCGTGGGGGCGAACATCGAGCCGGGACGGCTACGGGAGCAGTTGGCGGCGGTGCTGCCGGACTTCATGGTGCCCAGGGCCGTGGTGGCGGTGGCGCAGCTGCCGATCGGTCCGACCGGCAAGCTCGACCAGGCCGCCCTGCCCGATCCGGATGCCGAGGCCGTGCGAACCATCGCGGGGACGGGCGGGCCGCCGTCGGGGCCGCTCGAGGAGACGATCGCGGCGATCTGGTGCGCGGTGCTGGGACTGCCCGCCGTGGACCGTCAGGTGAGCTTCTTCGAGTTGGGCGGGCATTCGCTCCAGCTCGCCCTGCTGCAGCGGCACCTGGAGGAACGCCTCGACCGGCGGGTGCCGCTGGCCCGGCTGATGGAGTTCCCGACGGTGGCGGCGCAGGCGGCACACCTGGCGGCGGCGACCGGCGCGGATGGCGTACCGGCGGATGGTCGTTTGGCGGCAGTCGGGAACCGGATGGCGCGGCGCAGAGCCGCGCGGGGCGGTGGCGGCGGGAAGGGTGGGACGTGAGCGAGGACGACCAGATCGCGGTGGTGGGCCTGTCCTGCCGGGTGCCCGGCGCGGACGACGCACCCGCCATGTGGCGAAACCTGCTGTCCGGGGTGGACTCGGTGGGCTGGTTGACCGCCGCCGAGGGCGCCCTCACCGACCCCGACTGGGTGCCGGTGTTCGGGCGGCTCGACGACCTGGACGGCTTCGACGCAGACCTGTTCGGCTATCCCGCCGAGCTGGCGGCGCTGCTCGATCCGCAGCACCGGCTGTTCCTCGAGGTCGCCTGGCGTGCCCTGGAGGACGCCGGAATCGATCCCGACCGCGACCCGGCCCAGGTCGGCGTGTTCGCCGGGTGTGGCCCCAACCGCTACCTGCACCATCACCTGCTGGGCAATCCCGCTCTGAAGCCCGGCTTCGGTGGTCTGGCTGAGGACTGGGACGACGCGTTGACCGGCTCGGGCTGCGACTACCTGCCGACGCGCACCGCGTACGCGCTGGGGCTGGCGGGACCGGCCGTGGCGATCCAGACCGCCTGCTCGACGTCGCTGGTCGCGGTTTGCCAGGCGGCGCAGAGCCTGCTGGACTACCGCTGCGACGTGGCGATCGCGGGTGGCTCGGCGGTGGTGTCGACCCGGCAGGCCGGTTACCGCCTGCGGCCGGGCGGCCTGCTGGCCACGGACGGGGTGTGTCGCCCCTACGACGCGGCCGCGACCGGGCAGGTGTTCGGCAACGGCGCCGGTGCGGTGGTGCTCAAACGCCTCGCCGAGGCGCGTGCCGACGGCGACAACGTCTACGCCGTCCTCCCGGGCTGGGCCGTGAACAACGACGGCGCTGACCGGCCCGGCTTCACCATACCTGGCGTGGCAGGGCAGGCGGCGGTGCTGGCGGAGGCACTGGCATCGGTGGGTTGGGACCCGGCCGACGTGGGCTATCTGGAGGGCCACGGCACCGGCACCGCGGTGGGGGACGCGATCGAGGTCGACGCCCTGGCTCGGGTACGCCGTGGCAGCCGCAGCCCGCTGCTGCTCGGCTCGGTGAAGGGCAACCTCGGCAACCTGGACGCCGCCGCCGGCGTGATTTCCCTGATCAAGACCGTGTACGCCGTCCACACCGGACAGGTGCCGGGGACGGCGCACTTCGCCGGCGCGCACGGCGACGTCGACCTGGCTGCGGCGGGTGCCGAGGTCAGCGCGCAGACCCGGCCGTGGGCCGGCAAGCGGCGGGGCGGGGTCAGCTCGTTCGGCCTCGGCGGCACCAACGCGCATGTGCTGGTGGAGCAGGCGCACGGTGCGAACGACCATGACGAGTCGGACAGCCCTGGCGGCGAGCTCGGACAAGAATGCCGCGATCGGGTGGTGCTGGGGCTGTCGGCGGGCAGCCCGGCGGCGCTGCGGGAGCTGGCCCGGCGGCTGGCCGAGCGGCTGGCCGTCGGTGACCTCGCCGTGGCGGACGTGGCCCACACGCTGGCGGTGGGACGGCGGCGGCTGGCGTACCGGGGTGCGGTCGGGTGTGCCGACACCGAGGAGGCGGTGGGGCAGCTGACCGCGCTCGCGCAGGGTGGACCGGTGGCCGACGACGCCGCAACGCGCTCCTGGCTGGACGGTGGCGACCTGCCCGTGGTGCGGGGGCGGCGGGTTCCGCTGCCCGGCTATCCGTTCCAGCGGACCAGACACTGGATCGAGGCAACGCGATGACCGGCCCCCACCTGCCCTATCCCGAGCTGTGCCTGCCCGACCTGGTCGCCGGGCACGCCCAGCGGCGCCCCCACGCGCCCGCGGTCGTGCAGGGTGACCTGACACTGAGCTACGGCGACCTCGTCGGCCGGGCCGCCGCCCTCGCCGCGTCGCTGCGCGCTCACCGCATCGCCCCGGACGACCTCGTCGGTGTCTGCGTGGATCGCCGTCCGGACCTGGTGGTCGCCCTGCTCGGCGTGCAAGCGGCAGGCGCGGGGTATGTCCCACTCGACCCGGCGCTGCCGCCGCAGCGGTTGCGCGAACTGGCCGCCGAAGCCCGCCTTCATGTCATCGTGGGTACGCCCACCGCCGCGCCCGACGCCTTCGGCGACCTGACCGTGCTGGGCGTGCCAGCCGAAACGGCGCCCTGGCAGCCGACGCCCGCGACACTGTCCACCACGGCGTACGTGATGTTCACGTCCGGGTCGACCGGGCAGCCCAAGGGTGCGGTGATCGAGCACCGGGCGCTGACCGAAAAGGTCATCAACATCGCCGACTTCGCCAACTACAGCGAGGCGACCCGGTGCCTGGCCTTCGCCTCGATCGGGTTCGACGCGTCGGTGGCCGACATGCTCGCTCCGCTCGCCGCCGGGGGCACGGTCGTGCTTGCCGGCGACGCCGAACGAGCCGACCCGACCCGGCTCTACCGGATGTGCGCCGAGCAGCACGTCGACGTCGTGGTGCTGCCGCCGCCGATCCTGCCGCTGCTGGACCCGGCCCGGCTGCCCGGCGTACGCCTGGTGATGACCGGTGGGGAAGCGACCGGCCCGGAGCAGGTCGGCCGGTGGACCGAGGGGGGCCGCCGGTTCATCAGCGTCTACGGCCCGACCGAGGCGACGGTGCTGGTCACCTGGTTCGAGGGCAGCGGCACCTGGACCCGGCCCATCCCGATCGGCAAGCCCGCCGCCAACCACCGCATCCACCTCGTCGACGACAACCTGCGGGAGGTCGGTCCCGGTGAGATCGGCGAGGTGCTGGCCGGCGGGCCGGGGCTCGGCCGCGGCTACCTGTTCGACCCCGCGCTCACCGCGCAGCGGTTCATCCCGGATCCGTTCACCGAGCAGCCCGGGCAGCGGCTCTACCGCACCGGTGACCTGGCCCGATGGTTGCCGGACGGGAGCCTGGAATTCCTCGGCCGGGCCGACCGGCAGGTCAAGATCCGGGGACAGCGGATCGAACTCGGCGAGGTCGAGGCGGTGCTGCGCCGCCACCCCGAGGTGGGCAACGCCAGCGTCCAGGCGCGCGGCGGCCCCGGCGGCCAGGAACTCGTCGCGTACGTGGCGACCGGCCTGGACGTGGCGGACCTGCGCGCCTACTGCGCACGGCTGCTGCCGCCCGCGGCCGTCCCGGCGCGGATGTTCACCATGGCCGCGCTGCCGATCACCATCAACGGCAAGATCGACACCGAGCAGCTGGCCGCACTCACCACCGCCGAACCCGCCCCGGCACCGCAAGGCGCGGCACCGGCCACCGACACCGAGCGCCTCATCGCGCAGGCCTGGGCGGTGCTGCTGGACGAGCCGGCCGTCGGCCGCGACGCCGACTTCTACGACCACGGCGGACACTCGATCACCGCGATGCGGCTGGTCGCCGACCTGCGGGAGCGGCTGAGCCGCGACATCGCCATCGAAGACGTGCTGATCGGGCGTACGCTGCGCGGCATCGCCGCCCGCGCCGACGCCGCCGCCGAAGCCAGCCCGGCCACCGTCACCCGGGGCCGTCCGCCGGCCCTGTCCCCGGCGCAGCAGCGGCTGTGGTTCCTCGACCGCTACTTCCACACCGCCGCGTCGGCCTACAACGTCGCCTTCGCCGAACGGCTCACCGGCCCCCTCGACATCGCGGCCCTGGCCACGGCGCTCACCGCCGTCGCGGACCGCCAGCAGATCCTGCGCTGGCGCATCCCGGACACCGACGGCATCCCGTACGCCGTGGCCGACCCGCCCGCGCCGGTGCCGTTGCCCGTGCGCGACCTGGCCCCGGGCACGGACCTCGCCACACACCTCGCGGCAGGCGCGGCGACACCGTTCACGCTGGCCACCGACACGCTGTGGCGGGCCGAACTGATCCGGACCGGCACCGACGAGCACGTGCTGGCCATCTACGCCCACCACGCCGTGTTCGACGGCTGGTCCCAGTCGCTGTTCTACGCCGACCTCGCCACCGCCTACCGCGCCGCGCTCGGCGACGAGGCGCCGCTGCCGCCACTGCCCGCCACCTACGGCGACTATGTCGCGTGGCGCGCCGACCGGTCCCGGCGACGCGCCGAGCAGGACCTCAACTGGTGGCTGGAGCACCTGACCGGCGTACCCGTCGTGGTGGAACTGCCCGGGGGACGAGACCGGCCCGCCGAACAGACCTTCACCAGCGCGACCGTGACCACCCGGCTGGACCGGGCCGCGACGGCCGCCGTCACCGATCTCGCCGCCGGGCTCGGCGCGACCCCGGCCGCCGCCGTGCTGGCCGCGTTCGCGCTGGTGCTGGCCCGCCGCACCGGCCACCCGGACCTGGTCATCGGCACGCCCACGGTGGACCGGCGAGCCGCCGACTTCGAGCAGATGGTCGGATTTTTCATCGAGATCGCACCGCTGCGGCTGCGTCAGGCCCCCGAGGCGGGCTTCGCCGAGCATGTGCGCGCCGCGTGGGAGGAACTCCTCGCCGCGCTCGCGCACCCGGAAGCGCCGGTGGAACGCATCGTCGGCGGGCTCGGCCTCAGCGGCCTGCTGGACCGCAGCCCGCTGGTGCAGGTGCTGTTCAACATGTACACGTTCGACGAGCCGAAGCTGGACCTGGCCGGGCTCGGCAGCGAGCCGGTGCCGGTGCCCGCGCCCGGGTCGCCGTTCGACCTCACCCTCTACGGCGTGACCCGGGACGGGCAGCTGCGAGTGGAGATCGTCTTCAACCCGGATGTCTACGGCACCGGCCTGATGGCGGCCGTGCTCGGCGAGGTCGAGCAGGTGCTGCGGGCCGGAGCCGCCGATCCGGGGCAACCCGTGTCACAGCTGCCCGGCTGGACGACCATCCCGGCCGGGACGCCGGGCGACGTCACCCGGGCCGCCCGGGCCAAGCGGGCCGTGGGCCGGTCGGGCGCGATCACCGAACGCCCGGCCACCGCCACCGAACGCCAGATCGCATCGGTCTGGTGCAACGTGCTCGGCGTACCAGAGGTCGCGGCGACGGACAGCTTCTTCGACGTCGGCGGTGGCTCATTGGCCGTCGCCGTCGTGCAGCGGCAGCTCAACCGGCTGCTCGGCACGAACCTGCGGCTGGTGGACCTGTTCCGCCATCCGACCGTCCGCACGCTCGCCACGCACCTGGACAGCACCCGCGCGTCCACGGAATCACCTGCTGACAGCGCCGAGGACGCGGCGGTGGAACGGGCCACGCGCCGCGGTGCCGTCCGCCTCCAGCGCGCCCGGCGCCGCTCGACCGGTGAGCCCGCCATGGAGGAGGATCCGGCGTGACGCACCTGGTCCCACTCGGCGACACCGGCTGGTCGGTCTGGCGTGACGCGCTGCTGCGCAGCGCCGGGTTCCCCGCCGACGGCCTGGACCGCTTCGCCGCACCGGACTGCGCCGACGCCGCCGACCGTCACCTCACCGGTGACCTCGATGCGCCGGCGTTCACGGCCGCGTACGCCGACGCCACCCGGGCATCCTCGGCGGCGGTGTGCGAGATCGCCGCCGACCCGCTGTTCCGTGAGGCCGTGACCTGGCAGAACCCGGATGTCCTGGTGGCGCTCGACGGGCTGGTCAAGGACGGCCCGGACGGGCCACGCAACGTCCGCCGCCGGGGCCGGGAGAACGTCGTCGCCGGGTACTGGCAGCGCTATGTCGCCAAGTGCGAAACCATCGGCTTCTTCGGGCCGGTGTGCTGGGGCACCGTCGAACCCGGCCCGGCCACCATCACCACCAAGCCCGGCCCCGGCCTGCTCCGCCAGCGCGCCGTCTACCTCGAATACTGGGCCCTGTCCGCGTACTCGGACAGACTGGCGGCAGACCCGCGGGTGCGGGCGTGGCTGGCCCCGGCCCTGGCGCCGCACGCCTGGTTGGACGGGCGGGTCGTGCACCGGCCCGCCCAGCGCCCGACGCCGGTGTCGCTGACCGAGTCGATCGCGCTGGCGTGGTGCGACGGCAGCCGCCCCGCAAGGGAGGTCGTCGACGACCTGGTTCGCGACGAGCAGGCCGGCGTACGCCGGACCGAGGAAGGGTTTCTGCTGCTGGCGCACCTGGCCGAACGGGGCCTGCTGCGCTGGGACTTCGACCTGCCGCAGGGCTTCGCCGCCGAGGCGCGCCTGCGCGAGCGGATCGACGCCATCGGCGATCCGGCGCTGCGGGAGACCGCCCTGGCCGGGCTGAACCGGCTGACCGGAGCCCGTACCCGGGTCGCCGACGCCGTCGGCGACCCGACCGCGTTGGCCGACGCGATGTCCGCATTGGACGCCGAGTTCACCGACCTGACCGGGTTGCCGCCGCGGCGGCGGGCCGGGCAGAACTACGCCGGGCGGGCGCTGTGCCACGAGGAGACCGCCCGCGACGTGGAGTTCACGGTCGGCACCGGCCTGCTCGACTCCCTGGCCCCGGCACTGGCGTGTGCGTTGCAGGCGGCCCGCTGGCTCACCGCCGAGCTGGCCACGGCGTACGGCGACGCGCTGCGCGACCTGTACGCCGAGTTGAGCGCCGATGGACCGGTCCGGCTCGGGGACCTGTGGTTCTTGGCCCAGGGTCTGCTGTTCGGGCCCGGCGACCGGCCCGTCGATCGGGTCGCGCACGAATTCGCCTCCCGCTGGGAACGGGTGCTCCGGCTCGCCGACCTGCCCGCCGACACCACGCGACTGCAGGTCAGCTCGGGCGAGCTGGCGCCCCGGGTGGCCGAGCAGTTCCCGGCGACCCGTCCCGGCTGGAGCGCGGGCCGGGTGCACAGCCCGGACCTGCAGATCTTCGCGGAGTCGCCGCAGGCGCTGGCCGACGGCGAGTTCGCAGCGGTGCTCGGTGAGCTGCACGCGGCGTATACGACGTTCAACGCCGAACTGTTCACGCACTGCCATCCCGACCTCGACCGGCTGCGGCGCGCCTACGCGGCGGACCTGGGCTCGGGACGGCTGCGCCCGATCTACCCGGTCGAATTCCCCCGGGTCGGCGGCCGGTTGTCGCCGTCGCTGTTCGCGCCGGGCGACTACCAGCTCGCGTTCGCCGACGCGCCGGGTGCCGGGCGGGACCGCCTCGTGCCGGCCAACGCCGCCCTGGTGTCCGACGCAGGCGGTGCCCTGGTGGCGACCGGGCCCGACGGCACCCGCTGGCCGCTGGTCGAGGTGTTCTCCGACCTGATCGCGGTGCACGCCGCCGACGCGTTCAAGCTGATGACCGAACGCCCACACAGCCCCCGGGTCACCGTGGACAGACTGGTGCTGGCCCGGGAGACGTGGCGCACCACGGTCGGGCAGACCGGCCTGACCAGCGCCATCGACCAGGCACAGCGCTACCTCGCGGTACGCCGGTGGCGAGCCGCGCTGGGCCTGCCGGAGCGGGTCTTCATCCGGGTGGCCACCGAACTCAAACCCACGTACGCCGACCTGACCAGCCCGCTCTACGCCAACCGGCTGTGCCTGCTGCTGCGGGCGGCACACCAGGCGGGCGGCGACGACGTGCCGGTGACGGTGTCGGAGCTGCTGCCCGGGCTGCCACAGGCGTGGCTGCCCGACGGCCAGGGCCGCCACTACGCCAGCGAGCTGCGCCTGCACATCAGAGATTCGGCCGAGCCGGAGGGGACGCCGTGAACGAGACAGTGGAGCCGATCGCGATCGTCGGGCTCAGCCTGCGCGTACCAGGGGCGTCGTCGGCGGAGGAGTTCTGGCGCAACCTGGTCGACGGCACCGAGTCGTTCACCCGGTTCAGCCGGGCTGAGCTGCTGGCGCGCGGGGTCGGCGAGGACGAACTCGACGATCCCGCGTACGTGCCGGTGGCGGCCGTGCTCGACCAGTTCGACCATCTCGACGCGGGCCTGTTCGGCATGAGCCCGCGCGACGCGGAGCTGGCCGACCCGCAGCAGCGACTGTTCCTGGAGCACGCGCACGCCGCTCTGATCGACGCGGGCTGCGACCCGACCCGCTACGACGGCGAGATCGGCGTCTACGCGGGCAGCAACGCCGACCTCTACCAGTGGCTCAACGTCCGGCGGAACCCGCAGGCGCTGGCCGGCGCCGGTGAGCTGCGGGTGTCGCTGGGCAACAAGCCCGACTACCTGGCCAGCACCGTGTCGTTCCGGCTCAACCTGCGCGGCCCGGCGATGACCGTGCAGACCGCCTGCTCGTCGTCGCTGGTGGCGATACACCTGGCCAGCGAGGCGCTGCGCAACGGCGAGTGCGACACGGCGCTTGCCGGTGGGGTGTGCGTGGAGCTGCCGCACGCCGTCGGGTACGTCGCCGACGACGGGTACACCTCCGCCGACGGGCACTGCCGCCCGTTCGACGCGCAGGCCAACGGCACCGTCTACGGCAGCGGCGTCGGGGTCGTCGTGCTCAAGCGGCTGTCCGACGCCCTGGCCGACGGAGACGACATCCGGGCACTGATCATCGGCAACGCGGTCAACAACGACGGCATGACCAAGGCGAGCTTCACCGCGCCCAGCGTCAGCGGGCAGTTGGAGGTCGTCGTGCAGGCCCTCGCCGTCGCCGGCGTCGCCCCGCGCTCGGTCAGCTACGTGGAGGCGCACGGCACCGGCACGGTCCTCGGCGACTCGATCGAGATCGCGGCGCTGACGGCGGCCTATGGCCGGCGCACCACCGAGCGGGGCTGGTGCGGGGTCGGCTCGACCAAGGCCAACATCGGCCACCTCAGCGCGGCCGGTGGCGTGATCGGCCTGATCAAGACCGTGCTGTCGATGCAGCACCGGCTCATCCCGCCCAGCATCAACCACGACCGGCCGCACCCGGAGATCGACTTCGAGGCGAGCCCGTTCTACGTGGTGTCGACGCTGACCAAGTGGGAGCCCGAACAGCAGCGGCCGCTGCGGGCCGGGGTGAGCTCACTCGGCCTCGGCGGCACCAACGCCCACCTGGTGCTCGAGGAGGCACCGCCGCCCGCACCCGCCACGGCACCGGGTCACGGTGGTGGCGAGCTGATCCAGGTGTCCGCCGCGGCCCCGGCCGCGCTGGCGGCGGCGTGCGCCCAGGTGGCCACCCGGCTCACCGACCGGCCGGAGCTTCAGCTGCGCGATGTGGCGTACACGTTGCGGGAGGGCCGGCCGGTCCATCAGCACCGGGCCGCCGTCGTCGCGGTGGACCATGCCCAGGCGGCCGCAGCGCTGGCCGACCCGAAGCGTCGGGCCAGCGGGGACGCCGCGACGGCGCCCCGGGTGGGCCTGCTCTTCTCCGGCCAAGGCTCGCAACACCCCGGCATGGGCGCGCGCCTCGCCGCAACCGAGCCGGTGTTCGCGGCCGCCGTGGACGAATGCGCCCGGATCCTCGGCTGGGACCCGCACGAGCTGATCTTCAGCACGAAACCCGGTGCCGACGAGCGGCTGGCCGAACCCACGGTGCTGCAACCCGCCCTGTTCACCGTCGAATACGCCACCGCGATGCTGTGGCGGCACTGGGGTGTCACGCCCGCCGCGATGATCGGCCACTCCATCGGTGAGCTGGTGGCGGCGACCGTGGCCGGGGTCTTCGACCTGCCCGACGCGCTGCGGCTCGCGGCTGCCCGGGGTCGGCTGGTCCAGGCTCTGCCTGCGGGCCGCATGCTCGCCGTGCAGCGCGGCGCCGACGAGATCTCGCCCCTGCTGCCCGCCGGGGTCGCCGTGGCGATCAGCAACGGGCCCCACACCTGCGTGCTGGCCGGCGCACCAGAGCCGGTGACCGCCTTCGCCGACACTTTGCGCGAACGCGGCGTCAGCTGCACGCTGCTGCGGTCGCCGTACGCGATGCACGTGCCGCTGCTGGACCCGGTGCGCGACGATTTCGCGGCGCTGGTGGCGGCGGTGCCGCGCCGGGCGCCGAGCCTGCCGGTGTGGTCGGCCGCGGCCGCCGCACCCTTCACCGACGGGCAGATCACCGATCCGGCGTACTGGGGGGAGCAGCTGTGCCGGCCGGTGCGGTTCGGGGCCACGGTGGCAGGGCTCGCCGCGACGGGTGCCGCCGACGAGTGGCTGCTGCTGGAGTGCGGTCCCGGCCGCCAGCTCGCCGGGCTCGCCCGGCTCAGCCTGCCGCCGGGGGCCAGGGCGCCGCTGCGGACGCTGCCCGCGCCGGGGGAGAAGCTGACCGACCGGCAGACCGCCTACGAGGCGGCGGGCCGGTTGTGGACGGCCGGGGTCCCCGTACGCCTGCCCACGCCCGGCAAGCCACGCCTGGTGTCCCTGCCCGGGTACCCGTACCAGCGGACCCGGCATTGGATCGACCCGGCGCCGGTGGCTCCACCTGCCGAACCGGCCGCCGACCGCCGCTACGACGACGGGGTCGTCGAGGTGCCGGTCTGGCACCAACTGCCCGCCACGGCACCCGCCGAGGCGCCCGGTCAGCTGCTGCTCTTCGCGGCCGGTGAGCGTGGAACGGCCCTCGCGGCCCGGCTGCGTGAGCGCGGCACCGACGTCACCGTGGTCCGCCCTGGGGCTGCCTTCGCCGTCCGCCCGGGCGGCTACCAGCTGCGTGCGACCAACGCCGCCGACTATCAGCGGCTGCTCGACGAGTGCGCCGACGACGGCCGGGCCGCCCGGATCGTGCACGTGTGGGCGCTGGACGGCGACCCGGCGGGCTCCGATGTGGATGCCGTGTCGGCGGCCCAGGAGCACGGGTACTACGCGCTGCTGACGCTGCTGGACGCGCTGCCGGCCGCCGGCGTGGAGCTGGATGTGGTCACCGCCGGAGTGGCCGACGTGACCGGGGCCGACCTGGTGCGCCCGGAGCACGCCACGGTGGCCGGGGTGGTGCGCTCGGTGCCGCTGGAACGCCCGCAGGTGCGCTGTCGCTGGGTCGACGCCGACCCGGGCGACGTCGGCGTCGACGCGGTGGTGGACGAACTGCTCGGCACCGAGCGGGCCGAGGCGGTCGCGCTGCGGCTGGGCGGGCGCCGCTGGACCCGCGAGTTCGCTCCAGTCCGGCCGGGTGGCCGTACCACCTCGGGGTTGGGCATCCGCGACGGCGGGCGTTACCTGATCACAGGTGGGCTGGGCCGGGTCGGCGGCGCGTTCGCCGCCGAGCTGGCCCGGCGTGGCGCGCAGCTGGTGCTGGTTAGCCGCACCGCGCAGCCGCCGCCGGCCACGATCGAGGCCCTGGAACAGGCGGGCGCCCGGGTGCGTCACCTCACCGCCGACGTGGCCGACGTAGCCGCCATGCGGGCGGTACGCGACGAAGTCCTGCGTGACCTCGGCGGCCTCGACGGCATCATCCACGCCGCGAAGCTGCCCGACACCGGCCTGTCCGCCGGGTCGCGGCTGGCCGAGGCGGCGGCGGAACTGCGGCCCAAGGTCACCGGCACACTGGTGCTGCGCGAGGTCTTCGGTGACCTGCCGCTTGACTTCGTGGCGCTGACCTCGTCGGTGACCGCGCTCGCGGGTGGCCTGGGCCGGGCCGACGGCACGGCCGCCAACGCATTCCTCGACGCGTACGCGCGCAGCCCGCACGGCTGGCCGGCCCGCCTCGTGTCGCTGGCCTGGGGCGCGTGGCAGGAGGAGGGCGTGCCCGAACACGACGGGCTGCCCCCCGAGGCGGCGGTCGCCGCGGGGCAGCGGGTCCTCGCCGAGGGCCGCACCGGCTCGGTGGCGATCGGCGCCTACCCGGTGGCCGCGGTCGCGGACCACGAGCGGCGCCTGGGCTCGGCCGCCGCCATGGTGACCTCCACCGTGGCTGCCGCTGATGGCGACCTGACCGCCACCATCGCCCGGATCTGGGGTGACGTCCTCGGTGTCGCCGAGGTCAGCCCGCACGACAACTTCTTCCGACTGGGCGGCACATCGCTGGTGGCGGCGCAGCTGGTGCTGCGCATCCGCCAAGCCGTCGGCGCCCGGCTGTCCATGCGGGTGCTGTTCGACGCGCCGACCGTCGCCGCGATGGCCGCCCGGATCGAGTCGCTGCGCGGCGCCCCGCCGGCCGCCGACACGGAGGCACCCATCCCGCGCCTCCGCAGACCGGGACAACCCACATGACCGAGACGCGGCAGGACCTCACGGCGGTGGGCGACGTCTACACCGTCCCCGCCTCCTACGCTCAGGAGCGAGTCTGGTTCACCGCCCAGCTCAGCCCCGCGCAGCCGCTGTTCACGATGACCGATGCGGTCACCCTGCCGCCCGGCGCGGGGCCGGAGCAGGCGCTCGCCGCGCTGCGGGCGGTCACCGAACGGCACGAGGCCATGCGCACCACCCTGCGCCTGACCGACGGCGAGCTCTACCAGGACATCCACCCCACTGTGCCGATCGAACTGCCGGTGACCGACCTGTCCAGGCTGACCGAGCCGGACCGGGAACGCGCCCGCGCCGAGATCGTCGCCGAGTACGCCCGCCTCGACCTGCCGATGGACAACGCACCGCTGTGGCGGGCGCGGCTGCTGCGGCTCGGCGCGGACACCTGGTGGCTGCTGTTCGCCGGGCACCACGTCATCCTTGACGGCACCTCACTGCTCAACCTGCGTGCCGAGCTGACTGAGCTGTGCGCCGCCGCCGTCGCGGGCCGGGCGCCGGACCTGCCCGACCTGCCCATCCAGTACGCCGACTACGCCGCCTGGGAACGCGATCGCCTCGACGGCCCTCGGTGGGGTCAGCTGCGCGACTACTGGCGGGAGACGCTGACCGGCCTGCCCGCCGTGCACGCGCTGACCACCGACCATCCGCGCCCGCCGACTCGCACGTTCAACGGCAGGGACATACGCCGCACCCTGCCCGAAGGCCTGGCGCAGGCGCTACCCGAGCTGTCCCAGCAGGCCGCCGCGACCCCGTTCATGGTGCAGCTGGCGGCCTACGTCGCGCTGCTGCACCGGCTATCGGGCAGCGACGACATCGTGGTCGGCCTGCCGGTGCTGGGCCGCGACCGTACCGAGTTGGCGCCGCTGCTGGGCATGTTCATGAACATGCTGACGCTGCGGGTCGACGTCTCCGATGATCCGCCGTTCCTGACCCTGGTCCGCCGGGTGCGCCACGTCGTGCTCGACGCGTGGGACCACCAGGACATGCCGTTCCAGAAGCTCGTCGAGGACCTGGCGGTGCGGCGCGACCCCGGCGTACCGCCGCTGTATCAGCTCACATTCCACCATCTGCCGACCGGCCGCGGTGCGGCGTTCGGCGGCGCCATGGACGACCTGTCGCTGGAGATCGCCGGGGACGAACTGCGGCTGGAATACAACACCGCACTGTTCGCAGCCGCCACCATGGAGGCGTTCGCGGACCGCTACCTGCTACTGCTCACGGCCGCTGCCGCGGCGCCGCGGACCAGGGTGAGCGCGCTGCCGATCATGTCGGACGCCGAACGCGCCCAGGTCGTGACCGGCTGGAACGCCACCGACGCCCCGGTGCGCCAGACCACCCTGGCGGAGCTGTTCGACGGCCAGTCCCGGCGTACGCCGGACGCGGTCGCACTGGTCGACGGCGGCACCCGGCTGACCTACGCCGAGTTGTCCGCCGCCGCCGAGCAGGTGGCACGGCGGCTGATCGCGCACGGCGTGGGGCCTGAGTCGATCGTCGCCATCCACGAGCCCCGCTCCAGTCGCCTGGTCGCCGGACTGCTCGCCATTCACCGGGCCGGTGCGGCGTACCTGCCGTTGGATCCCGATTACCCGGCACAGCGGCTGGCCTACATGCTCGCGGACGCCGGTGCCGAGGTGCTGCTGGCCGACGAGGTGCCGCAGGGGCTGGCGGTACCCGGCGTGGTGCTGCCGCTGACCGGTCCGGACCAGCCCGAGACCGCTGCGGGCACAGCCGCTGGGCCGGGCAACGCGGCGTACCTGATCTACACGTCGGGCTCCACCGGGCGACCGAAGGGCGTGATCAACGAGCACGCCGGCATCGTCAACCGGCTCGACTGGATGCAGGACGCCTTCGGGCTCGGACCGGACGACGCCGTGCTGCACAAGACGCCGATCGGTTTCGACGTGTCGGTGTGGGAGGTGTTCTGGCCGCTCATCGTCGGTGCCCGGCTGGTACTGGCCCAGCCCGGTGGACACCGCGACCCGGCGTACCTGCGGAATCTCATCGAGCGGGAGCAGGTCACCACCGTCCACTTCGTCCCGTCGATGCTGGACGCCTTCCTGGCCACGGCCGGTCCCGCCGACCTCGCCCGGTGCGGGTCGCTGCGGCGGATCGTGTGCAGCGGCGAAGAGCTGCCGCTCGACCTCGCCCGCCGGACCGTGGCCGCCCTCCCGGCCACCACGCTGCACAACCTCTACGGGCCCACCGAGGCCGCGATCGACGTCACCGCCTGGGCGGCTACGCCCACCGCGCTGGCCGGGGTCACCCGGGTGCCGATCGGCGGGCCCATCCGTAACGTCCGTACCTACGTGCTCGACCAGGCCTTGCAGCCGGTGCCGGTCGGCGTCGCCGGGCAGCTCTACCTCGGCGGGGTGCAGGTGGCCCGGGGCTACCTGCACCGCCCCGAACTCACCGCCCGCACGTTCGTCCCCGACCCGTTCGACGACACCGGCGGGCGGCTCTACGCCACGGGTGACCTGGCCCGCTGGCGCACCGACGGCACGCTGGAGTTCCTCGGCCGCATCGATGACCAGGTGAAACTGCGTGGCCTGCGGATCGAGCTGGGGGAGATCGTCGCCGTGCTGCGCGAGCAGCCGGGCATCGGCTCCGCCGCCGTCGCCGTACGCGGCGCCACGCCCGCCGAACAGCGACTGGTGGCGTACGTGACGCTGGCAGCCGGGGCCGAGGCCCTGGACCAGGCGGCGCTGCGGGAGGCGCTGAAGCGGCAGCTGCCGGAATACATGGTGCCGTCGGTGTTCGTGCCGCTGGACGCGCTACCCCTGTCTGCCAACGGAAAGCTGGACACCGCCGCGCTGCCCGCGCCCGTGCCCGACGGCAGCCACGCCGCCGAGCGCCGGCCACCGGTCACCCCGGTCGAGCAGGCCATCGCCGCCGCCTGGCAGAACGTGTTGGGGGTCACCGACGTCGGGCTCGACGACGACTTTTTCGAACTGGGCGGGCATTCGCTGCTGGCGATCCGGATGCTGGCCAAGCTGCGCGACGCGTACGGGCACATCGACGTCGGCGTGATGGACGTGTTCCAGCACTCCACCGTGCAGGGGCTGGCCGCGCTGATCGGCGGCCCGACGGACCAGGAGCGTCGGCGGCCGTTGCTCTACGAACTGACCAAGCCGGTCCCGGCGGGGCAGCGGGTGCGGTCCTACGTGTGCGTACCCTATGGTGGCGGGCTGGCCAGCATCTACCAGCCGCTCGCGGACGAGCTGCCGCCCGGGCACACGCTGTTCTCAGTGGCGGTCCCGGGACATGACGTCGGGGTCAGCGACACGGAGCTGCCGTTCGAAGAACTGGTCGACCGGTGCGTGGCCGAGATCCAGGACCGGGTGCACGGCCCGCTGGTCCTGTACGGCCACTGCGTCGGCGGCGCCCTGCTGACCGGTATCGCCCGGCGGCTTCACGAGCAGGGCCGCCCGATCGAAGGGATCTACGCCGGCGGCGTGTTCCCGACGGCCCGGCCGGACAACATGCTCGGCCGCCTGGTCGACTGGGTCGATTCCCGTGGCGCGGACCGGCGTTACGAAACGTTCCTACGCTCGATCGGCGCCGAGCTGGCCGACCTGGACCAGGCGCAGGTCGACCGGTTCGTCCACCACGTGCGGCGGGAGGCCGCCGAGGCGCAGGAGAAGTTCACCGAGTGGCTGGAGGCTGCGCCGGTCCAGGTGGCCGCGCCGGTGATCTCCGTCGTGGGTACCCACGACATGCTCA
This sequence comes from Micromonospora sp. NPDC007230, assembly GCF_042869115.1. Taxonomy (NCBI): domain Bacteria; kingdom Bacillati; phylum Actinomycetota; class Actinomycetes; order Micromonosporales; family Micromonosporaceae; genus Micromonospora; species Micromonospora sp. NPDC007230. The sequence continues at coordinate 191,429 of NZ_JBIAFE010000012.1, forward strand.
CCGAGTACTACGAGGAGCGCTACCGCGAGTGGAGCTTCCTCGGCGAATCCACCGCGCTGGTGGTCCTCGACCAGGCCGGGCACTACTTCATCAAGCAGCGGGCCAAGGCGCTCGCCGAGGTGCTCACCCAGACCCATCTCCGTCTGGCCGAGCCCCCCACCGCGCAGGCCACCGCCGACCGGCTCGCCGGTGACGCCTGCGAACTGGCCGCCACCAGCGCCGACCCCGTCACCGCCGACGCCGGCGCGCAGCCCGGCGTACGCCGCTTCCTGGCGCTCACCGCCAGCCAGCTGATCTCGGCCACCGGCTCGGCGCTGACCCAGTGGGCCGTACCCGTCTGGGTCTATCTGACCACCGGGTCGATGCTGTCGTTCGGCCTGTCCGGGGTGATCGCCTACCTCCCGGCGCTGCTGACGCTGCCGGTCGCGGGTGCCGTCGCGGACCGGTTCGACCGGCGCAAGGTGCTGCTCGCCGCGTGCGCGGCCGCGGTGACCGCGGAGGCGCTGCTGGCCACGCTGCTGTGGACCGATCAGCTGGGGCTGGCCGCCGTCTACACCCTGGTCTGTGTGCTCGGCGCGGCGTCGGTGTTCCAGCGCATCACCTACCTGGCCGCCATCCCGCAGGTCATGCCGAAGCGCTACCTGGGGCATGCCAACGGTATCGCCCAGCTGGCCGTGGGGCTCAGCTCGCTGGCGGTGCCGCTGCTGGCGGCGGGCCTGCTCGCGGCGATCGACCTGACCGGCATACTGCTGATCGACATCGTGAGCTACGCCGTCGCGATGACCGTGCTCGCGGCGGTGAAGTTTCCCAAGCTGCTCGGCCGCCGCCGCAAGGAGCCGTTCCTGGCCGAGCTGATCGGCGGGGCGCGGATGGCGTGGGCGGAGCCCGGGTTCCGGGCCATGCTGGGCTTCTTCTCGCTCTACAACCTGTGCCTGTCCAGCCTGCTGCTGGTGCCGCCGATGGTGCTCGCGTTCGGCACGATGGGCCAGGTCGGCACGGTCGCGTTCGCCGAGGCGCTGGGCGCTGTCCTGGGCGGACTCGTGATCGCGGCATGGGGTGGCCCGACCAGGCGCCGGATGCCCGCCCTCATCGCGATCGCGTTCGGGGTCGCGATCAGCCTCGTGCTCAGCGGCGTACGCCCGAACCTTGTGCTGGTCGCGCTCGGCAGCTTCGGCGTGGGACTGGGCCTGGGCCTGCACAACGGCATCTACCTGTCGATCATCCAGGTGAAGGTGCCGCAGCGGTTCCACGGCCGGGTGCTGGCGATCATCCAGACGCTGACCTGGGCGACGTTGCCGCTGGGCTTCGCCGTACTGGTGCCGCTGAGCGGGTCGGTGCTGGAGCCGATGTTCGCTCCGGGCGGCGCCCTGGCCGACAGCGTCGGTGCCCTGATCGGGACCGGTGCCGGCCGAGGGCTCGGTTTTGCGTTCGTCGTGTCCGGGCTGGCCCTGGCCGTGGTGTCGCTGGGCGCCTACGGCCAGCGCCGGTTGCGCCTGTTCGACACCGAGACCCCCGACGCTCCGGCGGATGCGACCGAGTGGCTACCGCACCTGCGCCGCCGCCGGGTCGACGATCTGTAGCCGCAGTTCCGAGGCGTACGCCTGGCCGGCCGCGTCGGTCAGCCAGGCGTCGCCCGGGCCGGGCAGCAACTCGGTGACGGTCAGCCCGACCCCGTCGCCGCCCTTTTCGTGCGCGCCGCGCAGCAGGGTGCACAGCAGCCGGGTGTAGACGCCGCTGGTCAGGTCGACGAAGCTGGGTTTGAGCTCGGTGTCGACCCGGACGAAGATCTGCTCGGGCAGGCCGAGGGCGAGCCTCCAGCGCCGCACCGCGAGGTAGCGTTCCCGCTCGCCCTTCACCTTGTGCAGCCCGGTGTCGCCGACCGTGGTGCGCCAGGTCTCCCGGACCAGCACGAGGCCGTCGACGACGATACGTGGGGTATGCCCGACGTTCCCGGCCAGCTTCCACGTATCGAACACCTGGTAGTCGAACAGCGGCGCGAACACCTCCAGCAGCGGCCACTGCCGTCCGTCGCCCGCGTGCACCCGCAGGCTGCCGTCGGCTTCGGGCCGCACGGTCAGGTCGGTGATCGGCACGAGCCGGTCCGGGTCGGCGCCGGGGGCGCTGACGAAGCCGAGCTGCGCGTCCGCCGGCCCGTGCAGCCATTCCGCGATGCGGGCCGTGTGCCGCGGCCAGTCCACCGGGGCGAGCAGCCGCACCCGGCCCTCGGGCAGGTCAGCCCGCATACCGTCCCGCAACCGCTGCGGTTCCGGGTGCCCGTAGGCGAAAAAGTGCGTGTCGAACGCGGCCAGGGCCACGTGCAGTTCGCCGAGCACGACGGTGAAGTCTCCCTGCAGCAGGGCCGCCTCGTCCGGGGCGCACAGATGCACGTCGGGGCTGTGAATCCGGGCGGCGGCCCAGCCGGGCGCGGTGGCCGGGAACGCCGCGGCGACCCGCTCGGTCAGTTCGGCGGCGTCGAACCGCAGCTCCCGGGCGTCGGCTTCGGCGTCGGCCAGGCCGAGCACCTTCGCCCACCTGGCCAGGAAGTCGGCGGCGACGGCGGCGCCGGGCGGGTTTGCCCCGAACACGACCGCCTGAGCCAGGAACCACAGGTCGGGCAGCGGAACGTCCGCTGTGGCCGAATCGGCCGACAGGTCGCGGTAGAGGGCGGCCAACGCTTCGGCGTACGCGTCGCCGATCGCTGCCGTCAGCCACCGGACCGACAGCAGCAGCGGCTCCAGCGGGGCAAGCCGTTCCAGCAGCGTGTCACCGAAGCTGATGTCCAGGTCGCGCACGGTTTCCAGGTGGCACAGAGTGCGCCCGGCGTACACCTCGCCGGGGTGTTGCCGCGCCGCCTGACCGGTCAGCTCGACGAACTTCCGCTCTAGCGCGGACATGGCCGCGGCCAGGGCGTCCGGGCCGTCGGCGGCGGCCACCGCGTCGCGCAGTGCGCTGACGGTGGCCAGCTCACCGAGCACCCGTTCGCGGACCAGGTCGTCGCCGATCGCGGCGAGCTGTTCGCGCAGGACATCCTCGGCGGTGAGGTCGATCGGCAGGTCGAACCCGATCCGCAGCACGCCCCGCTCGGCGAGTTCGTCGAGCTGCGCGTACACGTCGGCGGCGCGGCGGAACCCGCTCGCCGGGTCGGCGACCAGCGCGGAGGCGAGGTCGGCGACGCGCGATCGCCGCTGCGCCGCAGCGAGCAGCGCGGCCGCCGCCGCCGGCAGCGCCTGCGGCGCGCGGTGCGGATGCAGCAGCACCCCGTCCCGCAGCGTCAGCTGGGGCGCCAGCCGCACCGGCAGCCAGTCCCGCACGCCCTCCGCGCGGGCGAAGGCCGCGCCGAGCGCGTCCAGTGCCCACCGCTCCAGAAAAACCCGGCGGGTACGCGTCAAAGCCGCACCCGGGCGGACCGTGGCGACCGGACCGGGGCCGCCCAGTTCGGTCCAGCAGATGGGACCGAAGAAACCGACAGTGTCGTTCTTGAGGCAGTAACGCTGCCAGTATTTCGCGATGACCTCCTCGCGGTGCCGTCGACGCAGATTGCGCGGGGCGTGCGGGCCGTCGCGCCGGATCGCGTCGACCGCAAGCAGGACGCCCGGATTCTGCCAGGCCAGCGCAGTGCGGAACGTATCGTCGCAGGCGATGTCGTGGACGGCCCGGCCGAGATCCGCCGCTGCGGCGTCGAACGCGGCCTCGAAGGTGGCCACGCCGGAGGCACCGGCGAGACAGCTGTCGGCGGCCGCCGCGAGCGCGGGCGCGGCGAACCGCTGCATCCCCGTCACCGGGAATCCGGCCGACCGCAGCAGCGCTGAACGCCACACGTGCCACGGGGTTCCGGCGAGCGGCGTGAGATGCTCTGGGGGCATCCGGCAATGGTATGCATCCAAGGACCTGCGGTGGGACGGGCAAACATGAGCTTCGGGCTGGTGTCCTTTGGCGAGGCGCTCGGCGATCCGGTACCGGTGGCAGACGTGGTGGGGCAGTACACCGACGACGTGAACCGGATCCTCGGGTACGGCTACCGCCAGGTGCACCGCAGCGCGCCGGAGGTTGGCCTGACCGATCTCGCCGAGCGGGCCGCCCGCCAGGCCCTCGACGCCGCCACGCTCGCCGCCGCGGAGGTGGACCTGCTGGTGCTGGCCATCACCGACCTCACCGAGTACCTCTACTGGGATGCCGCCGCCGACCTGGCGCACCGGCTCGGCGCGGTCAACGCCGAAGCGGTGCTGCTCACTCAGGCATGCACGACGGGTGTGCTCAGCTTCGACACAGTCGCGGGCAAGTTCGCCACCCACCCGCGGTACGCCACCGCCCTGGTGGTGGCCGCGAACCGCACCTGTGAGGCGTACTGGAACCGGATGGACACGCAGCCGATGGTCTTCTCCGACGGCGCGGTCGCCACGGTGGCCCGGCGCGGGCATTCCCGGCTGCGCTGGCTCGCCACGGAGGCCGCCACCGACGGCCGCTACGCCGGGTTCTACCGACTCGACGTGGGCGGCGCGGCGGCACCCTTCGGCCCGGGTGCCGAGCCGCCTGCCGTACGCGACGTGTGGAACGTGATGGAGTTCTTCGACTACGACGCCGAGCAGTTCGAGCAGTTCGCCCGGGACCTCGACGAGCGGGCCGTGTGGGTCACCGAGCGGGCCTGCGAGCGGGCGGACGTCAAGGTCGCCGACCTGGCCCGCCTGATCCTGGTCAGCGACAACGAGCGGTCCATGGTGTCCCTGGCGCAGGCGCACGGGGTGCCGCTGGCACGTACCAACCGGAAACTGGCAGCCGAGCACGGGCATCTCGGTGCCGCGGACCAGCTTTTCGGGCTGAGCCGCCTGCTCGCCGCCGGTGAACTCTGCGAAGGCGACCGGGTCGCGCTGATTTCACTGGGCCGGGGCATGCACTGGGCCTGTACCATCATCGAGGTGTAAGCATCGATCGCCCGATCGGTTTTGACAGCGCGCCGCCGCTGCCGCCTGATGTCCGTTCTGGGGACGGTTCCGGCACGCTGACCGGGAAGTACGTCGAAAGGGACACCGGATGTCCAGTCGCCTGGTGCGGCTCGTCGCCGACGTGCTGGAGTTGCCGGTCGATCAGATCGACGCCCACACCGGTCCCGCGACCACAGCGGCCTGGGTGAGCTTGCGCCACCTCCAAATCGTCGCGGCCGTCGAGGACTCGTACGGGATCGCAATCACGCCACGGGAAATCCGATCCGTTCGGTCGGTCGCGGACCTGCGCGAGCTGCTCGCACAGCGGGGCGTCGCGGAATGACGTCCGCCGCGCCGTCGCCGCTCAGCGACGCCGACCTCGGCACCGGGCTGCTCATCCGCCGCTTCGAGGAGGAACTGCTCCGCCTGTACGCGGACGGCCACATCGCCGGCACCACGCACACCTGCCTCGGCCAGGAATACATCCCGGTCGCGCTGGCCCCGCTGCTGACCGGGGACTTCGTGTTCAGCAACCACCGAGGGCACGGGCACTACCTGGCCCACTGCGCTGACCCGGACGGCCTGCTGGCGGAACTGCTCGGCCGGGAGGGCGGGGTGTGCCAGGGGCGCGGTGGCAGCCAGCACCTGCGCCGGGAACGGTTCCTGTCCACCGGCGTGCAGGGCGAGAGCCTGCCCGCTGCGGTCGGCGTGGGGCTGCACCTCAACCGCGCCGGGCAGGACGCGATCGTGGTGACCTACATCGGTGACGGCACCTGGGGCGAAGGCGCGGTCTACGAGGCGCTCAACATGGCGCAGCTGTGGCGGGTGCCGCTGCTGGTCGTGGTCGAGCACAACCGGATCGCCCAGTCCACCCGGACCAACGAGCAGTTGGCCGGGACCATCGGCGGCCGGGTCGCCGGGTTCGGGATCACCTTCAGCGAGTCGGATTCGCTGGACCTCAACGAGGTGCGTGCCGCCGCCGCGCCGCATGTCGAGCGGGTCCGCGCCAACCGGCAGCCGCATGTGCTGGTGCAGCACACGGTCCGGCTCGGCCCGCACAGCAAGGGCGACGACTCCCGCCCGGCCGACGAGATTCGCCGGCTGCGCCACCTCGACTGGCTGCAGCGGTACGCGGGCGCGTACCCGGCACAGTTCTCGGCCGCTGACGCGCAGGCCCGGCAGCGGGTCGCGGAGATCTCCGCCGCGGCGCTGGCCCGGCCCCTGGTGAGCGGCGGCGTGGCGTGACGCGCGCCGAACGAGTGAGCCAGAACCTCAACCGCGCCCTGCACGAGCTGTTCGCCGCCGACGAGCGGGCCTGGCTGCTGGGCGAGGATGTCGTCGACCCTTACGGCGGCGCCTTCAAGGTCACCCAGGGCCTGTCGACGGCCTACCCGGACCGGGTGCTGTCGACGCCGTTGAGCGAGAACGGCATCACCGGCGTCGCCGGTGGCCTGGCGCTCTGCGGTGACACGGTCATCGTCGAGATCATGTTCGGCGACTTCGTCGGCCTCGCCTTCGACCAGATCATCAACTTCCTCACCAAATCCGTCGCCATGTATGGCGAGCACACCCCGATGCGGGTCGTGATCCGCTGCCCCGTCGGCGGTGGGCGGGGATACGGCCCGACGCACAGCCAGAGCGTGCAGAAGCACTTCATCGGCATCCCGCACCTCGCGCTCTTCGAACTGTCGCCACTGCACGACGCGGCCGACGTGCTCGCCGCCGCGCTGCGCCGCGGCGAACCGTCCATGCTGTTCGAAGACAAGATCCTTTACACCCAGCGGAGGTACGTGGACAACCGCGTCGACGACCGCCTCGCCTTCGAGCTGCTGGGCGCGGACCGCAACTGGGCCCGCGTCCACGACCCGGCTGCCGCCGCCGCGCCGACGCTGGTCATCGCGCCCGGCGGGGTCGCCAACCGGGCGATCGCCGCCGCCAAAATGGCCGGGGAGCAGGGACGCAATGTCGAGGTGCTGGTCCCAGCCCGGCTCTACCCCTTCGATGTCGACGGTGTGCTCGGCCTGCTCGACGGTGCGGACGGCGTGATCATCGCCGAGGAGAGCACGGCTGGCGGCACCTGGGGGAGCGAGGTCGCCACCCGGCTCTACGCCGCCGCGTGGCCGCTGCTGCGCCGGCCGATCGAGCTTGTCAGCTCGGCCGCCAGCATCATTCCGTCGGCACCGCACCTGGAACGGGAGGTCCTGCTCAGCGCGGACATGATCCTGGAACGGATCATGCACCGCTCCACCGGCGAATCTGCCACGTCAGGAGCGGCGAGTCGCGATCGGGCTGCGCCGTCACGGGAAACGCCCGGCACGGTTGTGGCGCAGGTGGCGCCGACTGCAGTGCTCGCTGGCGGGGCGGCCACGGAGCCGTCACGCGCTGGTACGGCTCCGACTCCCAGCCCCGGTTCGCCGCTGACCAGATTGCGCCAGGCGCGGCCGGCGGAGCAGGGCGCCGCGGTGAACGTGCCCAAGCTCAACAACAACGACGACAGCTATGTGCTGCTGGAGTGGCTGGTCCCGGCCGGTGCCACCGTCGAGATCGGACAGGCAATCGCGGCGGTCGAGACCTCCAAGGCGATCGAGGAGCTGGCAGCGACGCACGGGGGCGTCCTGCGCCAGGACCTCGCCGCCGGGGCCGACTGCGTCCCGGGCTCGACCATCGGCTACATCCTGTCCGCAGGCGCCACCCCTGCTGCGGCGCCCCCAGTCGGTGAGCCGTCCGTGGTGACGCAACGGGCGCTGCCGGGGCGGCCGCTGCCACCGTCGCAACGCCGCATCGCCGACGTGGTGGCGACCTCACACCGGGAGATCCCGGTCGCCTTCACCGCCGTGCGGGTCGACGTGACCGCCGCCCTCGCGTACGCGCGCCGGGCCGCCGACGAGACCGGCGCCGATGTCAGCCTGACCGAGGCTGTCATCGCTGCCGTGGCCAAGCTGCACGAGCGGTTCCCCGTCCTCTACGCCCAGCTCACCGGGGACGGCCGGGTCATCGACGCGGCACAGCCGTCGGTCGGGCTCACCGTGGACGTCGGCACCGGGCTGTTCCTGCCGGTGATCCGCGACGCGGCGAAGCTGGACTTGGGCGACCTCGCCGACACCGTGGTCGAGCTGCGAATGAAGGCGCTGCGCAACCGGCTACGCGAGGACGACATGGCCGGGATGAACTTCCTGGTCGCGCTCAACAACACCCCCGGCGTGATCTACGCCCAGCCGATCATCCCGCCCGGCGTCACCTGTGCCCTGTCGGTGCCCGACGTGCACCGCGAGGTCGTGCTGGACGTCGGAGGTGAGGTGCGCGAGCGGATGATGGCGGACCTCGGGCTGGCCTACGACCACCGGCTGGTCAACGGGGCGCAGGCCGGGGCGTACCTGGCCGCGCTCAGCGCCGCCCTGCAGCTGTAACCGTGGAGCCCACACGAGCATCATCATCGCCTACGCCCGGCTGTCCGGCGACGGGGTCCGGCAGGTGCGCGCCAGGCGCTGGCGACTGGCATCGCAGCGGCGTGCGACGACAACGGCATCCGGCGTTCGGACTCTGACGCAATTCCCATGCCCGGCGAGGCGAAGGGCGCGGGCGCATGGACGGGGCAGCTCCGCAGGGACCGACCGACGTACCCGAACGTCGTAGCGGCTCGGACCTGTGGAAAAGCTCCGACCCGCCATCACTCGCGCACGACAAAAGCGCACTTTCCCGTCGCCCTATAGACGCCCGTCAAAGCGCTTCTTAATATGGTCCCTGCCGTTCGGCGAATTCTGCCCATCCCTTCAGGAGACAGACTTGATCAGGCGTTCGCTTTCACTGGTCGCGGCGGCTGTTCTCGGCCTTTCCGCCGTGGCTGCCCCCGCCCAGGCCGCCCCCGCCCAGGCGGCCCCGGCGCCGGCCCGCGCAGTGGCGCACTCCGACCTGGGCGTCCAGGTCGCCCCCACCGGTTGCACGACGTGGGTGGAGTGGGTCCAGGAGGGCAGTAACAGCTACTACTACGGCCGCGGCAACGTGCAGTGCGCCACCGGTCGGTACAAGGTCAAGCTCCAGTGCCGCAACATGCAGACGGGCGTGGGATACGTCGTCTACGGCGGATACGCGGTGAATGCCCCCGGTACGGCCACCACCCAGTGCTACAGCGGGAACGTCGCCGAAGGCGTGTACCCCGTCGAGGACCCGCTGCCTACAGTCGGTGTCACCGGTTGCGTCTCGTGGGCGGAGTGGGTCCACGAGGGGAGCAACCACTACTACGGCCGCGGTACCGCCCAGTGCGACACGGGCGCCTACCGGGTCCAGATCCAGTGCCGCAACGTGCAGACGGGCCAGCGGTACGTCGTCTACGGACCGACGGTGAACGCCCCCAGCATCTCCACCACCACCTGCAACCGCGGCAACGTCGCGGACGTCGTGTCGGGCGTACCGGCGTGAGGGCTGACGGGTCGGCCCTGCACCGCCACTAGATTGATTTCTTGAAGATGGTCAACGCGGGGCAGTCCCGTCATTCGGAGCAGGGGGCCACCACTCACCACGCGCATCACAGATCGTCGAGCTGGATCAACCCGTCCTGGATGGCGCGCGCTACGAGCATTGCCTTAGTAGGGGCCGCCCGACCGCGCATCGCGTACTTGACCCGAATGTGCTCCAGATGGGAGTTGACCGTGCTCAGTGATATCCCCAGGCGCTGAGCCACGAACTCCTTGGACTGCGACTGGAACCACTGGATCAGCACCTCGGTCTCGCGCGCCGACAGTACCGGCCGGTGGGCGGAGCGGTCGCCAGCGAGCGCGCCCGCCAGGGATGGCGCGGTGTAGGCTTGGCCGGCCGCTGCGGCCCTGGTTGCGTTGAGGAGATGCTCGGTGCCCTCCGACTTTGTCAGGTAGCTCAGTGCGCCTAACTCCAGGCACTGAAGTGCGATTACGTCGTCGGCGCGCATCGAGTAGACGACGACCCGTCGCCCCGCCTGCACCAGCCTACGCAGGTCGCCCATCGCCGGGGTCGGTCCGCCAAGGTGCAGGTCGAGGATGACCACGTCGGCCTGGGCACCCTCACCGAGCCACGCGACGCGGACGTCATTGCCCGAGGCGGCCACCCGTATCGGCGGTGTGCCGCAGGACAGCCAGTGGGCCACCCCGGCCAGCACGGCTGGGTGGTCATCGACGATCACTGCGCTTAGCTGTTCCTCGTCCGCCATCTGGCCTCCATTCGTATGTACTCGCCATAGGCGTCACAGTCGACTACAACCTGGGCGGAGGTCGTGGTGACCAGGTCGGTGCCGACGTCCGCCATCACCGCGACCCGCACGTCCTCGTGGGTGCGCAGCACACTCACCCGCGCGTGGGTCCGTGCCGCCGCCAACGTCGCCACAACTGGGCTGGTGAGTTCCCGACGCACGTCGGGGGGCACCGCGACGGCCGCGCCGCTGACTGCCAGCGACACCTCGACGCCGCGTCGTTCGGCCTCATCGACACACGCGGTGACTTCGTGCACCAGGGGATCGGGGACCTCGTCGTTCTCGGCGAACAACCTGCGGAGCTGGGTCGCCGCGAGGGAGCACCGTCGTCGGGTGTCGTCGTCGCGGGGGTCCAGCACGCCATCGGCCAAGTCCGCTAGTAGCGGCAGTGTCACACCCAACTGGCCGGCGAAGACGGTGCGCTGTTCCCGTTCCCACTGCTCGGCCGACATCACCCTTGTGATCAGCCGCTCCTGCGCGGCTGCCGCTGACGTCGCCTGACGGGTTCTATGGTGCAGCATCCGCGAGATCGGCACGACCGCCAGCTGGATGCTGGCAGCGCCGAATGCAACGATGCCTGCGGCACCGATCTCGGCGCGGCCGGGCACGCCCGACAACAGGAATTGGCCAACGCTCGTCGTCAGATGCACAGTCATGGCGGTGAGCAGCACGGGCACGCGGTCGAGGAGCAGCAGCAGTAGGTGCCACCCCACCAGGCCGAACGACCAGTCCGGTGGGCCGAAGTGTCCGCCCGCCGGCAGCACGCGGGTGGCGCCGGCCGAGGCTGCCAGCGTGACCACCGTGCCGACCACCACGACGGCGGCCGGCACGGGCTTTCGGCGCACCACCCACACGCCGCAGACCGCGGTGACGAGCGCCAGTGCCGTGAATGCAGCCTCGGCGACCCACCTCGGCTGGAACTCATACTCGACCAGCGGCCGTACACACAGCCCGAATTGCACGACGCCGGCGATGCACAGCAGCGCGATCCGCATCGTGGGGTGCACGTGGTCGCCCTCGGCATGGCTCTCAGCCACCGGGCCACACCAGCCGTACGGAGGTCCCCGCACCGGGGCGCGAGGTGACAACGGCGCTGCCGCCGGCCGCGGTCATGCGTTCGACGACCGAGCCGCGAATGCCGCGGCGGGAGTGCGGCACCTCGCCAGGGCAGAACCCCACGCCCGCGTCGTCGACCGTGACAACTACGCGGTCCTCCTCGACCTGGATGCTCAGCGTCGCGTTACGTACGCCGGCGTGCCGCTCGACGTTGGCCAGCGCTTCACGTACTGCGCGCACAAGCGCGAGTGCCACTGATGCGGGCACCACCGTCCCTTTCCGCCAGTGGACGTCAACGCACAGTGGGCTTCGATCCACGACGGAGCGCAGCGCGCCATTCAGGTCCACCGGGCTGTCCTGCGAGTTCTGCCCACCCGTAGCGCCCGTGAGCACGGCCAGGTCGTGCCGTGCGTACTCGGCCACCTGCGCGGGGTGGGTGTTCTGGCCGTGCGTCGACACTAGGAGGAACGTCGCCGAGGCCGTGTCGTGCAGCAACGCGAGGAACTCCCGTTCCTGCCAGTGCCGCGCCACCGCCACCGCCTCGGCCCGCGTCAGCACCGCCTGGCGTGCCCGCAACACGTCCACGCGCCTGCTGGCCTGCCGCAGCAGCACGAACGCCAGACGCGCCATGACGCACTCGACCAGCAGCCGCAGGCCGACCGCATTCCCCTCGTCGACGCCAACCACGGCGAAGTCGGCCGCGAGCAACCCCGCCGTGACGGGCAGCGATACCTTCGGCGGCCAGTCCCACTGCAGGGTGATCGCCGTCGTGGTCATCGTGTTCAGTGCCCACTGGTGCGGCTGTCCACCAGTCCACTGCTGCGTCACGCAGATCGCCGCAACGCGTGCCACCGCGAACGTAAGCGCCAATGGCGTCGCACGCTCGGAGAACCCGGCCCAGCAATCCACCGCGGCACCAACCACCACCAGCCCGAACAGTGCGAACCCTAGCGGCAGGGCATCGTCGGGAACCGCCAGAAGCCCGATCGCGCTGATGAGTAACAGCACCAGCCCACGCATAGGCGCCGCGCACCGGCGTGCTGAGGCCAGGAACTCGGCCTCTACGCTGCCCGGCCCTGAACTCGACAGCATGGCGATCTGTCACGTCCCGCGATAGAAGCAGGACGCCTGCGACCGCGTCACAATACTGCGACCGACTTCGATGATCACGCGGAGACCCTAACAACCGGGAACCGCCCTGTCTCGACGCATTCCACACCGGGCTGGGCGCGGGGGATCGAGGTGTTGGTGCAGCTTGACGATCTTTGATGGTGTGCGTGGTGAGCGGCCTCCTGCCCCGAGTGACCGTCGGTCGAACGCACGATGCCTGGCGGCTCGTGCCCGCCTAGGTTCGAGCGGCACAGCACCCCTTGACGCGGGAGTCGATTGATGGCAGGCGAGGGCATCAGCAGGCGGATCTTCTTGCACTCAACGGTGGTGGCCGGCACCGTCACTGCGATCGGTGTCGGGGCAGGCGCGGCCATGGGCGCCGTCCCCAGGCCTCTACAACCCTTCGACGGCTACCCGATCACTGGGACATGGCAGGAACATCTCGGCCCGGGCTCGCTCGGCGGCATCGACTACAGCATGCCTGTCGGTACGCAGCTCGCAGCGGTGGGCTGCGGTGTCGTGACCAACGACCCGCACAACGGCACCGGCGGCTACACCGTCACCATCCAGCACCCCCTGTCGCAGTCCTTCACCGGCTAGCACCTGGGCGCTGGTGCCGGCGATGTCGATCATCGGCAGCTGCCGACCAGTACTACAGCAAGGGAGAGTTCATGAAACGACCGACAACACTGTGGCGCAAGAGTTTGGCCATGGTGATCACTCTGGTCACGGCGGCTGGGATCTTGCTCGCCGGAGCAAGCCCAGCATCGGCCGCCCCCGACTACTTCAAACTCCCATATCCTGCCGGTGAGGCCTACATGGTCACCCAGGGCCCGGGAGGCTCTTACTCACACTATGATCAGTACAACCGGTACGCGTGGGACTTCGGCCTCCCGGCGAACTATGAGGTCTCTGCCGCACAGGGCGGCTGGATCGTCATATCGGACTGGTCGCCCTACTGGCAGAACGGCATCGAGGTAATCATCCGGCACCCGAACGGCACCTGCACCCACTACGCACACCTGAACCGGTCCTTCTACTGGCCCGGCGACTGGGTGCCACAGGGCCGGGTCATCGGCTGGTCGGGCAGCACCGGGGCGTCGACCGCGCCGCACCTGCACTTCCAGGTGATCAACTGCAACACCCGGGTCGGCCTGTACGCCACCCTCCAGGGCTGGGTGCCGCAAACCGGAAGCTGGCCGGTCAGCGAGAACTACTACGCCTGATCGCAGGACCCGGCGCACGGTATCGCTTACACGAGCCACGCCGTGCGCCGGGGCGCAAGTGTCAACGACGCCCGAAACGGGCTCCGGCACAAGGTCCGACCGAGTTGCGTTGATTGCCACGCATTCATTGTGGGTGGAACGCCCTGCTGCCTCACCTGGTCGGGTTGCAGCTGGTCAGGGCATACGTGAAGGGGTCCGGGTCAGAGTTGAGCCGAGAACGTGCGCGGACGTGATCTGCTGTCGTGACTGCGGCATTGCCGGCCCGGCCGCCCGTCTGCGATCGAGCTCCCGCCACGCTCGATGGCTAGACGGACCAGCCGGCGGAACTGGGCTGTAGCCCGGTGAACGGGAAGTTTCACTCGGGCTGGGCTGCCCGTGATTTCCTGCACCCCGGCATCCTCGGTAATCGTCCTCCGTGGACAGGCACCGGAGTTGCGAGGCTTCCCTTAGCTTTCGCTCGGTTTCGGAGAATTTGACCGGGTTGAGCCAAGTCGGCTGTCACAGCTGGCGGGATCAAATCGATCGACATCTTGACGGGTGGGGCGGGATGTGACGTAGTTGATCGAGCGGCTCGAATCGATGTCGGCCGGCCGCTTGATCCGTCCGCTGCGGTCCACTCGGCCCGCTACGGTCTGTGACGTCTAGGAGGCTTGCCCGTGTCTATGTCTCGCCGCCAGTTCCTGTCCCGCTCGGCCGGAGCCGGTCTCGCTGTGGCCGTGGTCGGTTCGGTCGACGCCCTGTTCACGGCGGCCCCTGCGCTGGGTGTGTCCGGCCCGGAGGCCGGGTACGGTCCGCTCGTGCCTGACCCGGCCGGCATGCTTGACCTGCCGGTGGGTTTCCGCTACAGGGTGCTGTCGCGCGAAGGCACCGTCCGGCCGGACGGTGGCATCGTGCCGAGCCGGTTCGACGGTATGGGTGCCTTCGCCGACGAGGCGCGCGGCGCTCGCCTGGTCCGTAACCATGAGTGCTCCCCGACGGCGAAGATCACGGTCGTGGCTCCGCCGGAACGTACGTACGACCCGGCCGCCGGGGGCGGGACCAGCACACTCGCCGTCGACGCGTCGAACCGCGCCGTCTCTGAGCACGTGAGCCTGGGCGGCACGGCCATCAACTGTTCCGGTGGCCGGACGCCGTGGCATACCTGGCTGACCTGTGAGGAGACCGAGGACAAGGCGGGTGCCCGCGGGTACACAAAGGACCACGGGTTCATCTTCGAGGTCGACCCGTACGACGATGCTCGCAACGCCGATCCGACACCGCTGACCGCGATGGGACGGTTCCAGCACGAGGCGGTCGCGGTCGACCCGCACACCGGCATCGTCTACGAGACCGAGGACGCGTTCGTGGCGCCGCTGGGCAGCTTCTACCGCTTCCTGCCGAACCGGCCGCTCGGCGGCCACGGGAGCCTGCGGGCAGGCGGCGTGCTGCAGGCTCTGCACGTCCCGGACCTGCCGGATCTGTCGGTGGTGACGACGGCGGGCACGTCCTTCTCCGGCATCGAGTGGCTCGACGTGCCGGACCCACTGGCGACGACGGAGTCGGTCCGTGCCCAGGACTACCGCAAGCCGATCACCGGTGGGTACAAGATCGAGGGCGCCTGGTGGGGGGAGAAGGACGACTGCGCCTACTTCGTCTCGTCGTTCGCCCGGCGTGAGCTGGGTTCGGCCCGCGACCACGACGGCCAGGTCTGGCGGTTCGACCCGCGAGCCAACACGTTGCGCCTGGAGACCATCTTCACCCGTCCGACGCCGGCGCCGGAGAACCCGGAGTTCGACGCCCCGGACAACATCTGCATGTCGCCGTACGGGGGCCTGATGATGTGCGAGGACGGGGTCGGGGATCAGCACATCCTTGGTACGACGGCCGACGGCGAGGTGTTCGTCTTTGCTCGTAACCGGGTCAACGTCGGCACCGCCGGGGACCCGGAGTACGGCGAGCTGGCCGGTGCGACGTTCTCCGCCGACGGCCGGACCATGTTCTTCAACGTCTACAACCCGGGCATCACGTACGCCGTCACCGGCCCCTGGAACCGCCGCCAGGGCTGAGCCCGCCGCCGCCCTCTGCGGTGCTCCCCGGCCCACAGGTGATCGGGGAAGCGCCGCCTCGCCGGGCCTCGGGCGCCGGCGACCGTGCGGCTCGTCCTGCGGGCCTGGGCGTAGGGGACTGGGACGAACGGCTTGACCTTGTGTTGGCGCCTTCGATCGGGCCATTGCTGTATGGCGGGGGTGCTGATCGTGGTCACGTCCTGGTGTCGGTGGGCTGCGCGGGGCAGTCCCGACCCGCCCGCTCCTTCATGGATGACAGGTCGTGTGGACGGAGTTGGATAATCCGGGCGGGGCTTCCTGGGCTTGTCCGTCCACAGTTTCCATGTGGCCAGCCGGGCGAGAGGGTCGGTTGCGCCACTACGAGGGCGGCAGCGGTCGTTGCAAGGTCTCTCAATCGAGGGTGGAGAAGGGATCCGGGAGGGCGTGTGTTGACCGCGCCCTCCCGGCCCTTCCCGGTGCCAGTGGCTCTGCTGAGACGGCTTATCCGCAGGTCACCCGGGCCTCGCCCCAATCGGCGTGGTCGAAGTTCCTACCGTCTCCACCGTCGGTGACTTTCAAGGTCAACATGCGTACTCCCGCGACGTCGACGCCGAGTGGGCGTGCCCCGTCGGCACGCCGGACGACTCCGGTGTCGGCGAGTTGCCGGCCGTCGCCGAGGACCTGGAACACGACCGAGCCGGACTGGCTGACCTCGTCGTCGATGCCGACCTCGGCCTCCAGTCGGCTGCAGGCCCCACCCAGCCACACGGTGAGCTCGCTCGGCGCGTGGGTCCCGATGCCCTTGGCGTAGGTCCTGCCGCCGATGGACAGGGTCTGCCCGTCACCGGCACCCGTCTCTCCGTTGGATTTGTCGCGTTCGACCGGCCCCCACCCGTTGCTCTCGCTCAGGAACGGCAGGTCGCTCACGTACGTTGTTCCGCTCGGGCTGGGCGGCGGAACGAACACCCGGACGGCCTCCTCGACATGCACTGGGCGCTTCTGCGGGTCGTCGGAGAAGCGGTAGGTGGCGACGACCGGGACATCGACGTAGCCGGGGGCTGCATCGTCCGCGGCGGTGACCGTCCACGCGCCACTGATCGACTCGCCAGCCCGCAGACGCTTGGTCGATACTGGCGCGCTGTTCACGCTCCAGCCCGCGGTCGGTGTCACCCGCAGTGTGACGTCGGTGATCGGCGCGCCGGCGGGCAGGGTGAACGTGCCGCGTACGTCGATGGTGCTGCCTGGCCGTGCCTCCGCCTGGGTGGGCGTCACCGCAAGATTTGTCTGCGGCACCCGGCGCACCGGCTGGTCACAGGTCGACATTCCCTTGGCGTACTTGCAGACCACGGAGACGAAGCCGCCGTTGGTGGCTACCGGCACCGCGAGCCGGTCGTCCGAGTCGACAATCCGGGCCTCCCGGATCAGGCCGTGCGGGCCGTCGCGGAGGGTCTCCACGAGCCATTGGCCCTTGCCCAGAAACGTCAGCGGCGTCTCGAACGTCTTTGCCGGCACGGCCGAGATCGCGCCGAGGTACCAGCGCTCATCCGCCCGTCGGGCGAGGAAGACCTGCTGCCCTGGGCGTCCGCCGAGCAGGCGCGTCTCGTCCCAGGTCGTCGGGAGTTGGTTCAGCGTTCGGAGCGCCTCGGGGCGCGATTCGTAGTTCTCGGGTTTGTCCGCGGCGTGCTGCCAGCCCGACTCGTACACCAGGAACGTCGCCGCCTCGTGTGCGGCAGTGGTGTCGCGGTCGGAGACGACGAAGGCGACCGGGGTGTAGTCCATGCCACCGACGACGTTGCGCGTGAACGGGAACATCGTGTTGGTCGCGGCCCGGGTACGGAACTGCTCCGCGCCGCGGATCGCCTCGAGGGTCATGACGTGCGGCCACGTCCGTTGGATGCCGCGGGGGATGGTCGCGCCGTGGAAGTTGACCATGAGTTGCAGGTCGGCGGTCTTCTGGAGAATGTCGTCGTACCACGCGAAGCGCGCTTGGGAATCCGAGTCCATGAAGTCGACCTTCACGCCGGCGACACCCCAGGACTTGATGAGCGGGAGCGTCTCGTTTCGTTCCTGTGCGGTGTCCAGGGCAGTCCAGTGGAACCACAGCAGCACCTCGACACCCCGAGCGCGCGCGTAGCGCACCACGTCCGGCACCCAACTGCGGTCCCAGCCCTCGTCGATCAGGACGTAGGACCATCCGTTGCGGGCGGCGAAGTCGACGTACTGCTTCTGGCGCACCGGGTCCCGAGGGCTGTCGTGCTCCGACAGCCACGACCACGCGACCGTGCCGGGGCGGATCCACGAGGTGCCGGCCACCTTCGACGCCGGTGCCAGGTCGTCGACGAGCGTCGAGGTGGTCACCGTGGCCAGGTCGCCCACGATCGCGGTACGCCAGGGCGTGGCCAGCCGGCCGGGTGAGGTGACCTCCGCGTCGGCGAGCTTGATCGTGTAGTTCCCCGATCCCGCATGGTGCGTGAGGCGGCCACCCGAGTATCGCCCGTCGACGTCCGACTCGGTGAGCAGGACGTAGGTGTTCTCGACGTCGAACAGTGCCGGGAAGCCGAAGTCGCCCGCTGGTGCCGCTGCGGCGGTCGTCTCGACCCGGGTCCCCTCGTAGTTGGGGGTGTAGGGCAGCAGCCACGCGGGTGCGCCGGTCGGCAGGGAGTACGACGATGCCTCCCGCTTGACGGTGACGCCGTCGGCGTCGGGAAGGACGTACCGGAAGGCCACGCCGTCGGCCGAGACGCGGACCACGAGGTCCATCCGCGTGCCGTGGGCGCCGGCGAACGAGAGCGTCGTTTCCGCCAGCGTGGCGTGGCGGACGCGCTGCTTTCCGGTGGTCATGATGTAGTTCTCCGCCACTGTCCGGTCGGTGCGGCGGAGGAAGGTCAGGCCTTTGGTCAGGTCTTCGGCCGTGGTCTCGATGCCGACAGCGGAGGGCGCGAGCACGGTCCTGCCCTGGTGGGCGACGGCGAGCGACAACGCCCCGTCGGCGTCGAGCGCGACCGTCGCCGATACCGGCGTTACCGGCGACGGAGCACCGATCGCCCAGGTGGCGGTATCCGAAGCTGTGGCGGGGTTGGTCGCCACTGCCGCCGTAGCGGCGGCGAGTATGGGTACGACGCAGCGAACGATGAGCCGATGCCACGAGCTGTGCACACGCATAGATCATCCCTTCTACACAGGTTCGATCAGCGGATGCCGAAGCAGCAGGCACGTGCCAGGGCGACGATGCGGCAGGTGATCGACGCGAGGCCCGTGCCTGCGCCGCCAGTTGCGGGACCCGCTGAACCTGACCGCGGTCGCGTTGCCTACGACGGCAAGAGCCGGCCGGGTATGGCCGGCGTGAGGAGCCAACCTCCCTCCTGTCCGTTCACAAAATCCAACACCGGCGAACAGGGGTGCCGTTTGTGCGAGCGCCCTCATGGCCCTCGCGACGCGAAGCCTAGGGCGCGTAGCCGTGGACCGCTACCCTATACATCTGATGTTCATTCATGTCCATACTTGATCGTTCCTGTTGCGGTCGTTAATCTCGCGGAAACGTTCCTGCCCGGAGCAAGGCCGACCAGGACCCCCATGTCCGGCAGCAGTCCCAGGTGCCACCGGACGTGGACGAGCCTGAGCGTGCCGGGGGCGCGGCCGAGGTCCGCCGCGTCCACCGACCGGTCTCTCCGCCGCATCCGAGGAGGAGACACCTGTGATGCACGTACCACTCCGACTGACCTGGCCGGCTACCGCGCGCCGCTCGACGTCGCGGATCGCGGCCCTCACGGTCGCCCTCGTCACGGCGCTACTCGCCGGAACTCTCGCAGCCACACCCGCCAGGGCGGAGACCGCCCGGTGGACGGTCACGGCTACCTTCGCTCCCGACGGCCCGACGGCGCAGGTCACTCACGACACGGAGGCGGGGAGCATCTCGTTGGCCGTGTCCCGCGGCGGTCGGACGATCCTGCCGCCCAGCCCGCTGGGCATCCGGACCGAAGACGCCGACCTGACCGGCGGGCTGCGGTTCCTCGGCCGTAGCGACCGCACCGACGTCGAGCGCTACACGACGACAGTCGGCAAGGAAGTGCAGCGGCTCGCGATCTTCCGGGAGGCGCGATTCCGGTTCGCCGGCGCGGGCGACGCCCGGGTCGACCTGGTCGTCCGGGTCGCCGACGACGGCGTCGCCTACCGGTATGAACTGCTCGACGACTACGGGTCGGTGCTCGGCGAGGCGTCCGCGTTCACCGTTCCCGCCGACAGCACCGCGTGGCTGGCGAACCACCGCCGGGACTACGAAAACCCCTACGTCCAGACCACCGCTGCGGCCGCGGCCGCCCGGGAGTACCTCGCCCCGGCGCTGTTCGACGTCCACGGCACCTACCTGATGCTTGCCGAGTCCGACCTCGACGGACGCTACTCGGGCGGCAGCCTGGTGCATGACGGCACCGGCACGTACCGGGTGAAGCTCTGGGACCAGAGCGTCCTGGTCGACGGGCCGTTGGCGACGCCCTGGCGGGTGATGGTCGTCGGCGACCTCGACACGATCGCCACCTCGACGCTGGTGGACGACCTGGCGCAGCCGTCGCGGCTCGCCGACACCTCGTGGATCCGCCCCGGCCAGGTGCTCTGGACCTGGCTCGCCGGAGGGCGCGCCGCCGGGCAGAGCCTGACCCGGCAGATGGGGTACGTCGACTACGCCGCGCAGCGCGGCTGGCCGTACGTCGCGGTCGACGCGGGTTGGTACTTCGACCCCCAGCAGTGGGACGTCACCGACCCGAACTGGCGCACCAACAGCTGGATGCCCGAGCTCGTGCGCTACGGGCGCGAGCGGAACGTCGAGATCATCGTCTGGATCCACTTCCGGGACCTCGACACCGCGCAGGAACGGTCCGAGTGGCTGCCGACGCTGCACGAGTGGGGAGTCAAGGGCGTCAAAATCGACTTTATGGACTCCGAGTCGCAGGACCGGCTGCGGTGGTACGACGAGATCCTGCCCGCGACCGCCGACAACGAACTGCTGGTGAACTTCCACGGCTCGAACATCCCCAAGGGCATTCACCGGGTCTGGCCCCACGTCATGACCATGGAGGGCGTTCACGGCGCGGAAAAGAGCAGCCTCACCACCAGCCACATCACCGCGCTGCCCTTCACCCGCAACGTGGTCGGCTCGATGGACTACACACCGATGGCGTTCCACCGCAACCGGCCCACCTCCGACGCCCACGAGCTAGGACTGTCGGTCGTCTTCGAGTCCGGCCTGCAGAACCTCGCTGGCACCCCGGAGTCATACGACGCGCGGCCGGAGGCGGTGCGCTTCCTCGAACAGGTGCCGACCGTCTGGGACGAGACCAAACTGCTCGCAGGCCGTCCCGCCGACAACGCCGTCTTCGCCCGTCGCAGCGGACAACGGTGGTTCCTCGGCGGTAGCACCTCCGGTACCGCCCGGACCCTGAACGTACCGCTGAACCTGCCAGCCGGGCCGTGGCTGGTGGAACTGATCACCGACGGGGACAGCGGGCTCGTGCGCAGCCAGCGCGTCGTGCAAGCCGGAGACACCCTGCCCGTCGAGGTGATCGCCAACGGCGGCTTCGCCGGCCTGGCATGCCGCTGGCACGCGAACCTCACCACCTGCGACCGGCCATAGCCGCACCCGCGAGTTCCCGAGGGGAGAGCCATGCGCATACCACCATCAGGCAGGTCGCCGTCGAGGCGACGTACCACCTGCGCGGCGCTGGCCGTGTCCGCGTCACTGCTGCTCGCACCGGCAGGCGTCGTCCCCGCCAGCGCTGCGGTCCCCGCAACCACGGCCGCGCCCGACGAGGAGACGCTCACCGCCGCGAGTTCCTCGCCGCAGCTCGCCGAAGCCGTCACCTGGGCCATGTCGCGCGCTCGGCAGCATGTGCAGACCGGCAAGCACGGCCCGGTGAACGGGAACGACAGCAACCCCGGCACCGGCGAGGCCGACTACATCCCGTCGTACTGGGCGGGCTACGCCCACCGCACCGCCTTCTACTCGCGCGACTTCGTCCACCAGGCCGCAGGCGGGCACCTACTCGGCTTGGAGGCCGAGAACAAGTCGATGCTCACCGCGTTCGCGGCGAGCGCGAACGAGGCGCGCAAGTGGTACCCGCTGTGGGCGTTGAACTTCGACGGCAGCCCCTACAACGTGGACTACCGCAGCGACACGAACTTCGTACGTGAAGTACCCGCGGTGTTCGAGCTCGTGCAGGAGGCCGAAGAGCAGTACCGCTGGACCGGCGACGCCGACTACCTCAACGATCCCGTGCTCTGGCGGTACTACACCAAAGCAGTCACCGACTTCGTCGCGCTCCACGACACGCAGCTACGCAACGGCATCGCCGAGGGCACCGGCCGTGGCATCTTCCAAGGCGCCGCGAGCTACAACGAACGCAGCGACCACGCCGTCATCGAAGCCGGCGACGGGCTCGCCTCCCAGTACCGCGCGTACCTCGCCTATGCGTACCTCGCCGAGCAGAAGGGCGACGCCGCTACGGCGGCGACCTTCGAGCGCAAGGCCGCGGAGCTCAAGCGGTACTTCGAGGACGAATGGGGCGTCACCCGGGACGCCTGGGAGTATGTGCGCGGCCGCGGCCCAGCGAACGAACCGTACGCCGGCTTCGGACGCGAGAACTCGGTCTTCTACGCCGTCAAGGAGTTCATCGACGCCCACGACAAGCGCACGTGGGACTACCTCGAATACCTCGACCGCATGTACGTCGAGGACCGGCCCCCGAACATCGAGGCGACGACCTACGTCCCCGACGCGCTGTTCAACTACGGCTTCGACGCGCAGGCGTGGACCTGGATGAAGGACATCATCGCCAAACTCCACCTCCCGCACGAGGTCCCCACCCAGGGCACGAACGGCGACTACCCCGAAACGAGCTTCACGCTCGTATCCCAGACCGTCGAGGGACTCGCCGGGGTCCGGCCGAACGCACCCGAGCACGCCGTGTCGGTGCGCTCACACCTGCCCGCCGACATCGGATGGCTCGACCTCGACCACATCCAGGTCGGCGCGCACGACTTCGGCGTCCGCCACGACGGCACGACAAAGACGGTCGTCAAGCACAACGACGGACCACAACCGCTGACGGTCACCGTGCAGTTCCCGGGCGGCTGGCCGAAGCTCAAGGTCGACGGCACGCCCGTAGAGCCCGAATACGTGCACGTCAACGGCCGAGCGCTCTCCCAGGTCACGCTGACCGTTCCCGTCGGCCGGTCGGTCACCGTCACCACCAGCGGCGACGTGAACCCGAACCGGCACGGCGACCTCATCCTCACCCATCCGCAGGACTTCGCGCTCCTCTCGCCAGCCAACGGCGCGACCCGCGTGCCCGCCACGGGCGCGACCTTCACCTGGCAGCCCGCGGTGAACGCCCGGGAGTACCACCTGCGCATCGCCCGGAACGCGGCGATGACCGACGTCGTCGCCGAGGCCACAGTCAAGGAGCCGACCGCGACGATCGGTTCACTCGATGCCGGGCGGACCTTCTACTGGGAGGTCACCGCCGTGAACCCCCGCACCGGGCAGAAGCTCGTGGCGCCCGGCGGCCAGTGGCGCTTCCGCACCATGCCCACAGCGGTGCCGGACGCGCCGTCCCCCGTCGGCGCCTACCGCGTCGGGAACCACGTCGGCGTCACCTGGACAGCGTCCGACGGCGCACTGACCTCGACGATCTACCGCGCACAGGCGGGAAGCGACGACTTCACGGCCATCGCCACCGACCAGACGGGCACCTCCTACCTGGACCGCGGCGCAGCCGGCGGGCCCTACCGGTACAAGGTGACATCGACGAACGAGGTGGGCGAGGGGCCGGGAACGATCGCCGAGGAGCAGGCCGCACCCGCCGACGGCCCCGTCGAGTACCTCAGCGACCGCGACTGGGTCTCGGCGACCGCCGGATGGCGAACGGTGCAGAAGGACCACGCCGTATCAGGCAACCCGATCCGCATCAACGGCACCGAGTACGCCAAGGGCATCGGCACCCACGCCAACTCTGAGATCGTCTACGACCTCGAACCGGCGGACACCAGGTTCGTCGCAACCGTCGGCATCGACGACGTGCAGCGCAACTCGCCGAACGCATCGATCACCTTCCAGGTGCTCGCCGACGGCAAGGTCGTCTACGACAGCGGGCTCATGCGCGCGCAGCCGTACTCACCGCCGCAGCGCGTCGAGCTCGACATCCTCGGCATCGAGCGACTCGTGCTGCGAGTCACCGACGCCGGCAACACCAACAACAGCGATCACGCCGACTGGGCCGACGCCAAGGTCATCCGCCTTCCGGGAAGCTGAAGATCACCGCGGGCGGGGAGCCGATCCGGTCCTTCCCGCCCGCGGTATTGCCGCGCGTCCAATTGCATGAGCCGCAGCCGCCGCCACGGCGGCAAACGGTTGTCGTCTGTAGTCGCACAACCTAGGTTGAGCGACGTCCCCGTAACCTCGAGGAGGCCCGGTGGCAGCTTCGACCGGCAGCGACGGGCGGGCGGCCCCAACCATCTACGATGTGGCCCGCGCGGCGGGCGTTGCCGCGTCGACGGTGTCCCGGGCATTCGCCCGCCCGGGCCGGGTCAACGCCGACACAGCCGGGCGGATCCGCAAGATCGCGGCGGAACTGGGCTACCGCACCAATCCCGTCGACCGCGCGCTGCTCAGCGGACGTTCCTCGATGATCGCGCTGGCCATCTCCGACATCACCAACCCGTATTACTTCGAGATCATCCGTGGTGCTCAGGCGGCAGCGATGGAGGCCGGCTACACGATGCTGTTCGCCGACGCGCAGGAGTCCGACCAGCTCGAGCGGGAGGCGTTGGACCGGGCCGTCCAGACGGTGGAGGGCATCGTGCTGGCCAGCACCCGGATGTCCGACACCTCGATCCGGATGACGGCCAAGCTCCGGCCGCTGATCGTGCTCAACCGGGCCGTCGCGGGCGTGCCATCGGTGGTGACGGATCACCGGCAAGGCATGTGGCAGGCCGTGGACCACCTGCACGGCCTTGGTCACCGCCACATCACCTATCTGGCCGGGCCGGAGGCGGCGTGGTCGGACGGGATCCGCTGGCAGGCGTTACGTGAGGCCACCGTCGAACTGGGCCTGCGACTGCACCGCCTCGGCCCGTATCCGCCCACCGTGCTCGGCGGCGTCGCCGCCGCTGCCGACTACTGCCGACGACCGAGCAGCGCGGTCATCGCCTACAACGACCTGCTGGCCCTGGGACTGCTGCGCGGCCTCTCGGCCGTCGGGGTCCGGGTGCCACAGGACGTCAGCGTCGTGGGGTTCGACAACATCTTCGGCACCGACCTGGTCACGCCCGGCCTGACCACCCTCGCCGCACCGCTGCACCTCCTCGGACACACCGCCGTGCAGGGCCTGCTCGCTCTCATCTCCGGCGCCCAGCCTCCGGTCGACAAACCGCTCACGATTCCGACCCGCCTGGTGGTCCGCGCCTCCACGGATCAACCGCGGCGACCCGGATCGCTCCCCACCCGAACAGGCGGAATTCCCCGCCCCGCGGCAAAGCCCGTCGGCCCGGAACAGCACGGATAGGCCAGGTCGGACCCGGAGCGGATCGCCGCCGTCTGAGCACCCGAGCTCGTACGCCGACACCGGCGTCGGCTCTGCGGCACGCGAGCCGGTGCCGGATGGTGGCCCCAGGCGCGGTGGGGGAGTGCCCGACGGGACCGCCGACAGCGACATCCGCTCGGGGTGCGGCGGGGTCGCCTCCTGCGGCCCGTTACCTGTCAGTGCGCTCTAGCGACTGATCGGCATGTCCCGCCTTGCGGTGGGACGGTCCCGGTCTTGTCCGCCTGAGCGGGGCCGGGTTGACGCTTCATGGCCACCGGCCCGCCGGGGCGGGTCTTACGGTCGGCTCCACGTCCTGCCACCGGGCCACTCCCGGCGGTGGTGACCTCACGCGCGATCGCGGCGAGGTTACGCGCGGCGTTCAGGTCCCGATCGAGGGCCAAGCCGCACGAGTCACAGATGTAGGTTCGGACACGCAGCGGCAGCTTGGCTTTCACCGCGCCACAGTCCGAACAGGTTTTGCTGGAGGGATACCAGCGGTCGGCCACGATCCGCCGGCCGCCGTTGCGTTCAGCCTTGTACGCCACCTGTCGGCGGATCTCACCGAAGCCGGCGTCCGCGACCTGCCGGGCTAGCCGCCGGTTGCGCAGCATGCCGGCCACGTTGAGGTCTTCGACCACGATCGTGCCGTACTCGCCGGCGAGGCGGGTGGTGAGCTTGTGCAGGCCGTCACGGCGCAGGTTCGCCACCCGCGCATGCGCGCGAGCGACCTGCTGGCGGGCGCGTTCCCACCGATTCGAGGGCCGTAGGCCGGTGCGCCGGTCCGGCCCGACGCGCCGGGACATCTGCCGGGCCAGACGCCGCATCCGCTGGGCCGCCTCGTCCAGGTGCCGGGGGTTGGGCACCATCTCGCCGGTGGACAGCACCGCCAGGTGGGTGATCCCCACATCGACGCCGACCACCGCCTGCGGGCGCGTCGGGATGCGCTCGGCCCGCTCGACCTCGACGCAGAACGCGACATGCCACCGCCCGCCGTCACGGCGCACGGTCGCGGACAGGATCCGGGCCGTGCCCGCCTCCAAACGGCGGGCGAGCTTGCGGGTCGACTCGTGGGTCTTCAACCGGCCCAGCCGGGGCAGCACGACATGCTTGCGGTCCGCCCCCACCCGGATCGCGCCGGTGGTGAACCGGACGCTGGGGGTGGCGCGACGGCGCGACTTGAACCGCGGAAATCCCACCCGCCGCCCAGCCCGCTTACCCGTACGCGAGTCCGACCAGTTCTTCAAGCCGCGCGCCAGGTTGTCCAGGCCGGTGTTGAACGCCTCCTTGGAGCACTCAGCCCACCACGGCGCCACATCCGACTTGGCCGCGTTCCACGCCTTGCGCAACGCGGCGAGATTCCACCCGAGGGCCGGAGTCAGCAGCTCGTCGGGCGTGCCGTAGGAGCGTTCGGCGGCGCGCTGGTCCATGACCGCCTTCACCCTGGCCAGGCCCCAGTTGTACGCCACCCTGGCCGCGCCCGCATGCGCCAGCACCACCCGCTCCTGCAACGGCGTCAGGTCCAGAGCGAACCGGTAGGCCTGTATCGCCTTCACGACGGCGGGTCCTGTGTGGTGGCGACCTCGACCGCCCGGCGCGCCCGATCCGCCCCAGCCGCACAGCCGCCGTACAGACGCGCGCACAACGCGGTCAAGATCTCCGTGACGTCCCGGACCAGGTCGTCGTCGACCTCCGCCGGGTCAACCACCAACAGCTTGCGGCCCTGCGCGGCCAGCGCCGCCTCGACGCACTCGGCACCGAAGCGGGCGAACCTGTCCCGGTGTTCCACGACGATGGTCGTGACCGCCGGGTCGCGCAGCAGGGCGAGGAACTTCTTGCGGTGCCCGTTCAGTGCGGATCCAACCTCGGTCACCACCTGCGACACCGGCAGGTTCCGCCCAGTCGCCCACGTGACGACCCGAGCGACCTGCCGGTCAAGGTCAGCGCGCTGGTCGGCGGACGACACCCGGGCGTACACCACCACCCGCTCGGCGCCAGCCGAGGCAGCAGGCAACGGCTCGCCCACCATGATGAGTCGACCCAGCCGATAAGTAGGAACGGGCAACGTCCCCGCCGCGTACTGCCGCCGCGCGGTGACGTACGCGATGCCCTGAGACGCCGCCCACTCCTTCAAGTTCACCCGATCACCATAGCACACGCAAGGGCGCTAGAGAGCACTCAATCGAGAGCAGTTGTTAACCCCTCACCACGCGCCATGGCAACTCACGGCAACTGGTGGTCTGCGGGCCCGCACCGGAACTACGGTCAGGTGCGACTCTTCCCCGGGGTCGGCGAGCCCACGCTGCCAGGCAGATCGAAGGTAGAGGTCGTGGAACGATGACGAACGCCACCCGCGCGATATTCCTGGCAAGTGCATTGGCGGCTCTGGTGCTCTCCATCTCCCCACCCGCCCTTGCCGCAGGCGGGCGGCTGCCTGACGCGGCACCAGTCGCAGCGCCCGCACCGGTCAGCCGCGACACTGTCCCGGATTCCGTGGCCGTCGTCCCCTCGGCAGAGGGCATCCACGTCCTTGACGTCTCGAGCAGCATCATCACCCTGGCTTCCGGTGACACGTTCATCTACACCGTGGACACGCCGGAGGGTCAGGGCCGCACCACGCTTGAGGTCAAGACGGTGGACCAGCTGCTGAACGAGATCACCGCCAAGGACGGCTCCGCTCAGACCTACACGGTCGAGGACTCGCAGGGTGCTCAGAAGCAAGCCACCGACCGCGTCGTGCCGGGCGACGTCCTCACCGTGACCGCCGGACACACGACGCACCAGTACACGATCGACATCGTCAAGGGTGCCGTGCGCGGCCAGCTGGAGCTGCAACACGACGCCATCACCGCGAACACCGCCTCGGACGTGGTCCTGAACTTCACCTCCGGGATGAGAAGTCCCGCCACCGACGTGCGCGTGAAGGTGCCGCGAGGGATCCGCGCCACGATGGACAACACGACCGTCAACGTCATCGGTCGCGGAGAAGTCAGACTGTCCGGGCTCGCGACACAGTCGGTCGGCAGGGTCGCGGCGGGCTACCGGTTCCAGCAGGTGGGGACGGCCACGATCGAGGACGCTCGAGACGGCAGCCAAGTCATCACGTTCCGCGGGCTCGACCTCAGGCCATCGAACGGTGCCGACCTGCAGATCCGGTTCACGCACGTCTCGGTCAAGCAGGGCAGCTACTCGTTCGAAGCCTCCTACACCACCTCGGAGCCCGAAAAGCTGAGGAGCCCGGCCGTGACGGCGACCCTCCAGGCCGTCAAGACCGTCAGCGACTTCCGTCGGGTGCTGGACAAGAGCCTGACCTACCGGGAAACCCCGGACACGTACACGAAGGCGCGATTGCGGTGGACGGCGCCCCAGCACGCGGTGTCCGTCAGGTTGCTGCAGTCGACGGACCAGGGCGCAACCTGGACGCAGAGCAACGCCACGGTCGACCGCCGCGCCGGCGAGGTCGAGGTCAAGGGCCTGACACCGAACACCGAGTACGACTTCAAGCTGGACGTCAGAGGCGGTGAGAACCATGGCGAGTCGAACGTCGCATCGTTCTTCGCCGGCAAGCTGAACGCCAAGCTGATGGGGGTCAAGGGCGACGGGCTTGCCGACGACACGGAGGCGATAAATCGGGCGATCCGCTACCTCAACGAGATCGGCGGCGGGACGCTGTTGTTCGAGAACGGTACGTTCAACGTCAGGACCGTCCACCTGCTCAGCAACGTCTACTTGTACGTCGACAGGGACGCGACCGTCTCCGCGATCAAGGGCGCCGACGCCCCCGAGGCCTTGTATTTTTCCGACAAGGCGTATCGCTCGGGTACGTCCCCGACCGACCCCGGACCCTATGAGGACCCCGAGAACTACACGACCAAGCAGGATGTCGGCCACACGTACTTCAGGAACAGCATGTTCTTTGGCGAGCGGGTCGACAACGTCAAGATCATCGGGAACGGCCGGATCACGGGCAACGGCAACATCGTCACCACCGACAAGGTCATGGACAACGCTCCGGACCTGAGGGCCGACAAGATGGTGACCCTGAAGCTCAGCACCAACGTCGAGTTCGGCGGGCTCGACAACGGCTTGGACCTCTGGTACGAGGAGACCAACTCACCCACGACCGACCAGCCGTACTACATCAAGAGCCTGCGCAAGGACGGCACGACCGAGTCGAAGCAGACGGACATCAGCAACATGCTGAGGGTCGACAACGCCGGACACTTCGCACTGCTGGCCACCGGCACGGACCACATCAACACGCACGACTTCTACTATGACAAGGGCAAGGGTGGTCAAGCGCGAGACGTCTTCGACTACATGGGGAGCAGTTACGTCACCGCCAGGAACATCTACGCCAAGGGGACGTCCGACGACATCGTCAAACCCGGTAGCGACTCCTCCCTGGGGTTCACCAGGCCGGCGACTGACTTCTACGTCCGGAACATCATCGGTGACACAAACTGCAACCTCTTCCAGATCGGCAGCGAGACAGCCGACGACATCAGGAACGCCTACGTCGACAACATCTATGTGCTGGCCGGCAACAAGGCCGGTTTCTCCATCTCCACGAATGACGGCGCGACCGTCGAGAACATCTACCTGAACTCGGGTAAGACCGGACCGGTCCACCACCAGGCGCAGATGCGACGCACGCGAGCACCCTTCTTCATTTCGATCTCCAACCGGGGCCGGGTGATCGGCGGACAGGCGCAGCGAACGAAGTTCTGGGAGAACGGTGTGCAGCGGGACGAGTTGCTGAGCACCAACGTCAACATCGGGCATGTCCGCAACGTGCACATCAAGGACGTCAACATCGAGGAGGTCTACGGGGGCAGTCAGTACAGCGACCCCTCGAAGCGATGGGTTCCCTACACCAACCAGAACAAGGCGACGCCGATCATCGCCGGCTACAAGGTCGGTGAGGGCGGACCGGCCCTCCCGGACGGCCGCACCATCGGTTACGTCGAGAACGTCACGTTCGAAAACGTGAACGTGCTGGTGAAGGGCGGCAACAGCTACGAGGACTCGCAGGTCAGCCCTCCCGAGCTGGGCGTGGGTAAGTACAACGTCGCCGACTTCGGGGTGCAGCCCTCCTACGGGTTCTGGGCGCGGCACGTGCAGGGGTTGAGCTTCAAAAACGTGACGACGAACTTCGAGCGCAACGACGACCGCTACGCCTTCGTGCTCGACGACGTCAAGAACGCGGAACTCGACGGCCTGACGATGGTGAGGGGAAGGAACAACCCCAGCGTCATCGAATTGAAGAACGCCAGCAACATCACTGTCCGAAACTCCGCCTTCTACGACGGCACCTGGGGAAACGAACTGACTCCACTCCAAGACCTCACCAACGTGACAGTCTCGGACGCCCAGGCCTATCCGCCGAGAGTGAAGGACCCGCACAACACCGCCATCCAGCTCAAGCGGAGCGGCCACGAAAACGTGACAGACCTGAACACCGAAACGATGGTCGTCACGACGGTACTGGGGTCCACCACGGCCGACCTGACCACGCAGATCGAGTCGACGGACGGCACCGCCCAGACGTATGCGGTCACCGATCCCGACGGCCGGCCGAGGAGCGCGGAAGCGTTGATCGACACCGGGGACATCCTGGCTGTCACTGCGGAAGACGGCATGACGCGAGCGGAGTACCGGATCGCCGTCTCACCTGACCTGGTGATCGAGGGAGAGTCGCAGCTGGGCTCGGTCGAGAGGAGCGTCCCCAGCATCACCCTGTCCACCTCCTCGACGAACGGGAGGACGTACCTGCAGACCAGTTCGGTGCCGGCCGGGGAGTGGATCCAGTTCCTCGTCGATGTTCCCGTCGCGGGGACCTACGACGTCTCGTACCAGTACAAAACAAACACGTCCGGAAGGGCGACGGTCCAGGCCTACGTGGACGGCGTCGCAAGCGGGGCAGCGGTCGACCAGAACAGCTCGACAGCCAACCAGTACATCCCGGTGAACTTGGGGCGAGTGACCTTCGCGAACGCCGGACAGCATCCGATCCGCTTTGAGGCCGTGAAACCAGGGTCGATAGTCATCGACTACATCAAGCTCACGAAGGTGGTCGGCGGACAAGCAGATTGACGCGCCTCGCGGGAGTGGCACACCCAGGTCGGTGCCACTCCCGCTGCCCGGATGAGCTACGCCCAATCGTGATCATTCCGCTGGCGAGCCACATCGAGCAGATGGTCGAGGTCGGTTCGCGGCCGTCCGGTCGCCATCGCGAGCGCCCCGAGCGGGGCGGCCTGCCCGCGACCGGTCAGGTCCTCGAAGACCGTGAGCAGGCCGGACTCGAAGCCGGCCGCGGCCCTGCCCCACGCCCTGGCCAGTTCGGCCAGCCGGCCCTCGACATAGCGGCGCACCATCACCTGGTACGCCCCGACGCTCGGCATCTCGTGGGCCTCGGCAACCAGGTCGTCGACCTGCCGGTCGATGCGGCGTGCGTTGGACCCAGCTACCGCATGGCCAGCGGGCGGCCTAGCTGGCCCGAGCGCGTCAGGTGTCTCGTCCGTCGACGATGCGGCGGAGGGCTGCGCCTGCGGTAGGGAATGCAAGTTGCAGTGTGTGTGCGGTGAGGCGGACGCCCCACCACGTGAGGGCGACGAGGTAGCCGACGATGAGCGCGCCGTGGGTGTTGTTGGTGAAGACGATGGCGTAGCCGATGGCGAGGCCTGTTGCGGTGATGGTGCGGATGGTGCGGCCTCGGCTGGCGGTCAGGCCGGTGCCGACGCCGACAAGCGCCGCTCCGATGCTGCCCATGAGGCCTTCCATGCCGGTCAGGTCGACGGGCGCAGTGAGCGTGAGCGCCGCTCGCATGAGGTAGATCCCGGCGACGGCGATGGCGGCGTGGATGATCGCCGGTCTGGTGCGCGCGAGCCAGGCGGGCAGGGCGTGGACCGGGATCCGGGGTGCGGCGGCGGCGATGACGGCGGCGCAGGCCGCGAGAGGTAGCGCGGAGCCGAGCGTCCATTTCAGGTATTGGCTGTAGTCGAATTGGACGGAGGTGCCGGTGGCGAGGCCGTAGAGGGCGGCGGTGACCGCGCCGCCGACGGCGGCGGCGAGGTAACCGCGCCGGATGAGGCTGCCGGCCGCGGGCTCGGGTGCTGCTGTGGTGGGTGTTCCGGCGAGCCAGGTGGTGGGGGCGAGGTGCGCGACGGCGAAGGCAGTGAGCATGGCGAGTGCGCCGGCGGTGCCCAACTGGGGTAGGGAGGTGCGGACGCCGACGACCCGGAGAGCGTAGGTGGCGGTGATGTCTGCGGTGAAGATCGCTTGGAGTAGCAGTGTGAGGGAGCAGGCGCCGAGAAGGAGGGCGCTGGTCAGGTCCCGGATGCGGAGTCGGACGCGTGGTAGCTGTGTGTTGGCGGCGGTGGCTGTGTGGTGGTGTGGCGCCGTGAGAGCCAGAGCGCCGTCGGCGAGGGCGTGGGAGTGGCCGGTAAGGGTGGCCGGGGTGCGGCCGGTGGCTGTGGCGAGACGGTCTTGCAGGCCGGGTATCGCTTCGGCTTGCCGGAGGAAGGCGCTGCTGAGATGTTGCCTGTCGATGTCAGCGGCGTCGAGGATGTCTCGAACCGCGTCGTGAACCCTGTTGAGGAGGGGCTGCGCGGCGACGGCGACGTCGTCGTGGGTGATGACCGCGGGCTTGCGGGGTGCGGGGAGCAGCACCGGCGCGCGATCCTGCGCCGTCAACAGCTGTCTGGCATGTCGGATGGATTCCAGCAGCGCTCGATTGTTCTGGTCCTGTGTGGGGTGAGCGATCTCGGTTCGCAGTGGGTCGTCGTCCTCGGTGGCCGCGTCAACGATTCGCTGGGCGAGAACCTGGTTCACGTCGCGGGGCAGGTCGATCGATCGGGTCGCCAGCTCGCGGTACCCGTCGGCGCCGACCTGGAGGATCGTCAGGGTGACCGGATGGCGGTCGGCCTGGCAGATCAGCAGGCAGGAGCCGTCAGGTGTAGCGACCCCGTGGGCCGTGGTGTAGGCGGCCAACGCTGCCGGCGCGGTGACCATGGCGGGGGCGGGCAGGCCGGCTTGGGTAGCTGCGTCGGTGAGTTGTCCTCTCCGGCGTGGTCCCCAGCTTGCCGGGATGGTCACAGTGAGGGCGGTGATCGGCTCACCGACCTGGCGGGCGGCCTGGTCAGCGACATGCCACAGCTGTGCGGCGAGCAGATGCACGCCATCGACCGGCTGGTCGGCCTCCGTCCTGCCAAGCAGCTCCAGCGGGTCACTGAACAATTGATGGTCCGCCGACGGCTGGGACGCTGCGGCCACCCCGACGTGAACGTGACCGGCAGGGTCGAGGGCGACGCCGTGCGGCATGACGAGACCACCGCCGAGCATGACGGGGATCCGGGCGCCGTGTCGGTCGACGGTGGCGGCGATGGCCGACGAACTGAGATCGATGGATAGGCGGACGCCCCCGCTTGGCATGTGCGGCAGTTTCTCCCGACAGGGGAGTGGATCGTCAACCACCGTCCCGCGCAGTGATCTTTTGTGCGCGTATGGTGAGAATCCTTCTTGAGGACATGGCCATCGACGGCCATTGTCGTGTATGCGGAAGGAAGATCAGCATCGGCGGATGGAGGCAGCGTGCCGCAGCAGTCCCCGAACAGAGGCAACCGGCTGGCCGAATATGTGCGTCCCACGGTTTATGCCCCACACCAATCGTCATCGCCCCGACCGCCAGAGCGGCGGTCGGCTGCCGTTGGGGTAATCCGCGCCGTCGTGGGCGCTCTGGTCTTCCTGGTCGGGGTGCCGGCTCTGCTGTGGATCGTCGGTGGTGCCCCGGTGCGACGGTTGCCGACGTGGCCGCAAGTTGTCACCTGGTTCGACGAGCCCAGCGGGCGATTCACCCCGGATGTGCTTACTGGCGCAGCCATCTGGATGCTGTGGCTGTTCTGGGCAGCGTGCGCGCTGCTCCTGACCGCAGAGCTGCTCGCGGTGTTGACCCGGTGGCGGATCCCCGCGCTGCGGCTGCCGGCACCGCTACACCGGCTCGTGTTCGGCCTTGCCGGCACCGCCGCGATCGCCGTCACCTCCGTCGGACCCCTCAACACGGGGGAGGACGGTGGCACGTTGGCGGCCGTCGTCGCCTCCGCCGACAGCACCGGCGTGATTCCTCGACAAGCCGTCGCGCGAGGACCCGCGCTGATCCACGTCGCCGACACCCGCTACGTCTACACCGTTGAGCGGCACGACACCCTGTCCAAGATCGCCAAGGAGTGGCTCGGCGACGCCAAGAGGTGGCCGGAGATCTGCCGCCTGAACAAACACCGCCACTTCCCTCAAGTCGGTGGCACCCTGCGCGACTGCAGCCTCATCTACCCCGGCTGGGAACTGCGGCTCCCAGCCGACGCCCGACCGCCGAACGGTGCCACACCGGCGACCCCGCCCGCTGCGCCAACGCCACCACCGGTGACCGCGGCTCCTTCGGCATCGCCGAGTGCCGCCCCAGACTCGCCGAGTCCCACAGTGCCGCCCGCCACGACCGAACAAGAAGCAGCAGCAATCCCCAGCAGCACACCGACGGCCACCCCGAGCCCGCCAGAATCCACATCGCCTACCCCGCCGGCGGCCCCCACCCCCACCGCGTCAGCGTCGCCGTCCGCCTCGCCGGGCATCAGCGACACGCAAAGCCCGACCGTGGCAACCGACGAGCACGGCGTGCAGCTATCACCGTCCACCTGGCTGCCCTGGTCACTCGCCGCCGCGATCAGCGCTGCCGCCGTACTGGTCTGGGCACAACGCCGCCGCCGATACACCGGCGAGCCCGCAGCCGACCCACCCACGCAGCTACCACCACCGGTGCGCCACCTGCGCCGCGTCGTGGCCCGCAACCCCGAACTGCCGAATCCGAACGAGCCGCCCGCGCTCGTGCCCGACCTCGCACCGCTGCCACCCGGCGGCACCGGCATCGTCGGCAACGGCGCGCACGCCGCCGCCCGCGCCACCCTCGTCGCCGTCCTGGCATCCGGCGGCCCGCACCACCCCGACGCCCGCGGCGAAGTCATCATCGACGCCGCCACCCTGGAAACACTGCTCGGCCCCGCCACCATGGCCCTCAGCCCATGGCCACGGCTCCACGTCACCGACAGCGTCGACGACGCGCTCACCGTGATCGAAGCCAAACTCCTGCACCGCAGCCGCATCCTCGACGAGCACGCCCTCAC
Source organism: Micromonospora sp. NPDC007230 (assembly GCF_042869115.1). Lineage (NCBI taxonomy): Bacteria > Bacillati > Actinomycetota > Actinomycetes > Micromonosporales > Micromonosporaceae > Micromonospora > Micromonospora sp. NPDC007230. Next base: position 226,723 of record NZ_JBIAFE010000012.1, read on the forward strand.
CGATCTGGACACCCTGCGCCAACAGGCCCCCGACGAGGAAGCACTGCCGCCGACCATGCTCATCACCGAAACCCCACCCGCCAGCGCCCGCATGCGCACCAAGACCGCGCTCGCCCTCGGCGGCGACCTGCACGTGTCCGCCCTGCTGCTCGGCGAGTGGGCCTACGGCGCCACCGTCGAGGTCAGTCCGGACGGCCACACCACACTCGTGTCGGGCCAGGCGGCCGAGCCGCTGCCACCGCGCCTGCCCGTACTTGAGCCCGACCCGGCGATCCACATCCTCACCACGCTGCGGGAGGCGCAGACCGGGGAACCACCCGCCGTCGCCTCACCCGCTTTACCAGTCACGGTCGTCCCACTGCACGCCAACCGAACCGACACCGACCCAGCCGACCAGCCTGCCCCCGTCACCACGCAGTCCGCCCCTGCCGTCACCGGCAAAGCGCAGCTGCGGGTGCTCGGGCAGCCGCACATCGACAACATCACCCAACCCGGCCGGCCGCTCCGCGCCAAAGCCCTCGAACTCGCCGTATTCCTCGCCTGCCACCCCGACGGAGTCACCACCCGCGAGATCGGCGAATACCTCGAACCCGACGCCCGCATCAGCCAAGCCGACCAACGCGTACACACCAACGCGAGCAACCTGCGACACGTCCTCGGCCGCGCCGGCACCGCCGAGACGAAGAACGCCTACGTCATCAAGACCGCCGGACGCTACCGGCTCGACCCAGCCACCATCGACGTCGACGTCTGGACGCTGCGTGACCTCCTGCGGGCCGCAGCCATCGCCACCGGCCCACGCCGCCGCGAACTGCTCACCGCCGCCTGCGACCTCTACACCGCACCCCTCGCAGAAGGCCAAGAATACGAATGGCTCCAGCCACACCGCGAGACCGTACGCCGCTGGGGCACCGAAGCCCACCTACTACTCGCCGACGACCTGCTCGACACCGATCCGCAGGCCGCATCCGACCTACTCACCAAGGCCATCGACCTGGACCGCTACAACGAAACCCTCTACACCCGCGCCATGCACGCCCGCCACGCCCTCGGCGACGCCGACGGCATCCGCACCCTCCAGCGCGCCCTGACCAAAGCCCTCGCCGACCTCGACGCCGAACCCAAAGAATCGACCATCACGCAGGCGAACCAGCTATGCAGAAGTCTGGCCACGTAGCGACAGCACCACCGGCCCTGACGCACAGCCAGCCGGCACCCGGATTACCCGTTCAAGGTCGTGACGAGGCACCAGCTCGGTCACGCGTCCGCAAGGTTGGCGCGGACGGGCGGCCAAATAGCGCCGGGCCATCCTCGGCGCACGGCCAATCTCGGCGGCCACGTCCCCGGCGGTCACGTCCGACCGGTCCGCCACGATGGCGGCCGCCTTCGCGGCTATGTCGTCGGCCATGTCCGCCTGGCGAGCAAGGGGCGAACTTGGCCGGACGCGGCGACGGCGGGCGGCCGTGGCTGTGGCCGAGGCGGTCCGCCCGTCGCCCGTCCGGGTGGTCGTGTCCAAAGTGGCCGTAGCTTGCGGCCAGGCGGCCTCCGGCACGTCGCCGTCTCGCCCAGGCGTCCGTTGGGTGGCCGAGGCGGCGGTTGCGGCCGTCGGGCGGCCGGTCGCCAGGAGGGCCCCGGTCGCCATGAGCATCAGGCCGTCTACGGCCAGCGGTCCGACCGTGACCGTGACGGCGTCCTCGCCGTAGTGGCCGAGGAGGCCGGACAGGTGTCGGTAGGAGACCAGGGCGGCCATGGCTGCCACCGGGAGGAGGCCACCGAACCGCAGGACGGCCCACTGGCGGCCGGACGGCACAGTCAGGCAGGTTCTTGATGATCGACGGGCGAGGCGGGCATCTCGTCGGCGGTTGAGCGGAAGAGCGTCAAGTTGATCGGACCGGAGGCGACCACCCTGTCATCGTTGTACCGTAATTGCAGGCTCAGTTCATGCACCGATGACCGATCCGCCGCGATGCTGATGAGGAATCGGTCGCTCTCTCCTGGCGCCAAAGAATGGGATACCGGGAGAGTCTCGATGTAATTTTTACCATCGCTACGGAGTTGCACGAGATACTTGTGCGACGGCGGTAGGGGTGCACCGGCCAGGGGCTCGTTGAGGGATATTGCCGATCGAATCGCGTTCGTGCGACGAGTGTGCGATCCGTCTATCTCGGCTTGGTCGTACTGCAGCGTTCCGGCGAGCTCCACATGCCCGTCGGGAAACGGGCCGAGGGCGCGAAGTCGTAATGTCTCGTACTCGGCCCTGTCCAGCCGCCACAGCCGGGGACCTGACGAGTCATCGACGAGTCTGCCTAGCCCCACGTCGCTGCGTATTAAGTAATCTCCATAGCTGTACCCCAACCGGCTCAGCTTCTCCAGTAGCGGTACATCGACGCCCACGTCAAGGAACTGCTCCTCCAAGGGCACTCTGGTCCCTCCACCTGCCGACACGTCGAAGTGTGCCTCGAAGTCTTTCCCCCCGTCAGGGCCCCCGGGCCTTCGGAGTTGGAAACGCAAAGAGCAATTCGTCATGGGGCCCCAGCCCAAATTGAGGAGGTCAAAAAATGTGCCGTACGCCACCCCGTGCAGCACCGGTACGGGGCGTGGATCTGGTCGGGACGCCTTGACGTGCAGCGCTGCCTCGTGGAACAGAACTGTCCTGTTCGAGTTGTTGACGATTTTGATATCGAGGATCGGCCAGTGGAACGACTTCTCCCAAGGGCTGTGCCAATAGTGTAGTGGCGTGAGTTCGTCGCCATCGCGCACCGAATTCAGATAGGGGATCTCCGGCTCGATCAGCAGCATTCCGCCGTCGTGTCGAGCTATGTAACGCAGGCTCCCCGCGTCGTCATGCAGGGTAGAAGTCCGGCCCTCGTGGGTGGACACGATCAAGGTCGGCTCCGCAGGCGGCGTCGGTCTGCGCGGCAGCAGAGCCACTGCCGCCAGGACAAGACTGCCAATCCCGGCTACCCAGCTTGCAAACTCTATCGCCTGGCCGCCCCAGATGAGGGAAGCCGTGATCAGGCAGGCCGTTCCAACCGCTGCGATTGTCGCCCACAGATACCATGGCCGGCGTCTCATCCAAGCATTTTCGTTGATACGACTGGCTGTGTCGAGGCTGGTTGCCGCATCCAGGAATCTGCAGTGAGAGGGGTTCGGCTGGCGGGGGTCGACGACGACGCGGGCGAAGTCATGCGGTTCGATGGGACGCCCGACACCTCGCGGCCACGACACGACGCCCTTTCCTCGGGCCGAGGTAGGGGCGGACGCTTGGGCGACGTAGCTGCCGTCTACCACTCGAAGCGCAGCATGAACAGGTTGTCCAAAGCCTTACCGTAGGGGGTGGGGTCGATGTCACCCTCGTGCACGAGGGCTAACATGTCGGTCTCGATGTCGGGGGACACACAATAGTCGAGTTGGCTCCCGTTGGACGTAATCAACAGTAACCGCGTCGAGGCGATCTCCTGGACCTCGTCCCAGTCCGGGAAGCCGTCGGGCTCCCCAGCCCGCTCGGCGATGGTCTCCATGTATCGCGGGTGCATCGGCCCGAACGTGTCCGGTTCCTCAGAGGTGAATCCGGCATGAACCTGCCGCTGAAAAACCCGCAACGGCCCGGGAAAGTTCCCCCAGAAATGAGGTTCGACGAAGCCGGCCGGGTCGAGTCCGATCCACGACACCAGGTCGCCGGCGTCGTCAGTCGCAAGATAGACCAAGGCCGGCTCGCCGTCTGCAAGGCATGGCCTGACGTCAACGAACTGAGTCCTTAGCGCCGTGGTGAACCGGGGGAGGGCTGTCAGGAAAGGCTCGTTCCACAGTGCCAGGGCCATCGCCAGCCGGTTCCCGGGATCGGTGTCCGCAGCGACCGGCTGCCACTGCTGCGGCAGGCGGTGCACCTCAGACGAGCCCGCCTCGACGAACACCAGGTCCAGGCTCGGCAAGGTGGCTGCGATGGCATCGGAATCAAAGGGCGGCACTGCGGGTCCCTTCATCTCTGGCTCTTCAGCAGCGTGTTGATCGCGTCCTGCAGTATCCGGCGTACCTTGTCCTCAAGGAGAACCTGGCTCGCCTGCCAGGCCGGGTCCACCCCTGTCATCCCTGCGACACTGCGCGAGGACTTCGAGTCGTTCGCCTTCTTCGACAACCATTGCAGGTTCACCCGCGCATTGACCAGGTGGTACATGTTGCGCGGCGTGAGCCTCAAGAATCCAGGCATTTGCATTATCTCGGTTAGCGGGATGATGTGATCTGGTGTCACCTTCGACCGTCCGCCAGGCAACCGTCCGATACGGTATCCGGATCCCGGTGGATAGGCGGGGTCGGGTGCGTTGATCGCTGGGCGGGGCTGGCCACGCAACGGCACGTTGCCGAATCTCGGCGGGGACACCGGTCGTAGCACGTCGTAGATGGGTTTAAGCCCCGGCGGGACGCGCCAGTGGTTGCCCCGTACTGGTGGTGGTGGCGGCCGCCAACCGGCCGGGACCTTCTTGATGGCGTCCTCGATGTTTTTGAGTGTCGGGGTCTTGGGGATGCCGAGTTCCGGAGATCCGGCGGCGGTGTCCTCGAGCGTCTTCATCGCCTTGACGCAGTTCCGCAGCCGCGACAGCGCCTTGGTTTTCTCCCTGTTGAGGTGGCGGGCCTCCGCGTTGTATGCGTTGTAGGCAGCTCGCTGCCGAGGCAGTTCGAACAGACGCGGCTTTGCGTTATGCGCCTCGATCTTCCCCATGACTGCCTGCATGTCAGCGAGCGGCTCGACGCACAGGTCCGCCGGGCTCGCGGACGCGGCGTTGCTCGGCACCACCAAGAACAAGCAGGTCAGGGCGAGGACGAGCAGGTATGCGCATCGGCGCGCTGACGCTGCTAGCGACATGATCATCGACCCCCCGTGTAATGCGCTGCTACTCTGCGAACCACAGGGTATCGAGCAGAAGCAATGTCCAAGGACGACCATCCGTATCGGACGTCGCGCGTGGCCAACGTCCGTACGGTGGATCTCCTAGATGGCGGCATGCCTGGGGGAGGCGCTCATGTCACACGAACCGGACCAGCCAACACAGCCCCCGCCGCCCGACAACGACGCATCCACCGAGGCGCACCGATCAGCGGGCCCTCCACCGCCGGCCCCCAGCCCCGGTCCACCGTCGATCGCCCACGGACCGCACCCGCCCGGCCAGCACACACTCTCGCGCCCCGACGAGCCAGCCCCCTGGTCGGCTGCGCCACCGTCATCAGAACTGCCGCTGTCCGGGATACCAACACCCGACGAACCGAAGCCCCGACCTTCAAGCACCGGCCGCCTTCGCGGCCGCGTTCCCATCATCCCCGCGGTAGCCACTGGCGTCGTGCTGCTCACGGCCTGCAGCCTGGGTGCGTACCTGATGACCCGCACCGGTGAACCCGAGCCGCCCGCCGTCACCGAGGAGAGCCGAATCCGTAGTCTCGTGAACGACTTCGCGGCCGCCGTCGACCGGGAGGACCAGTCCACCATCCTCAACCTGCTGTGTACGGCGGAGGTCGAGGAGTTCATGGGGGACGACGACTTCGACCCCTCCTCGGAACCACTCGCCGACCCGCCCTCGGTCCGGCCAGTGACGATCGCCGACGTCAGGATCAGCGCCGACATCGCGAGCGCCCAGGTCACGCGCCCGGCGCAGCCCACCGTGACCCTGCACTTCCTCCGCAAGGAGGACGGCACCTGGAAGGTCTGCGCCCCCGCCGGTGACGGCACCGAACCTAGTGCGAGCGCCAGCCCGCCGAACTGACGCCACCCGATGGTGAGCATCACCGGTTTCCCTCCAACGCCGCTCCCGTGACCGGCGACGGTGTCGAGCAGCCGACGCCACCATCCGGATCTGCCGCGACAAGTGCATCGGGCGTGGGATCGGCGGCCTAGCATCGAGCGGTGAATTCGTCCCTTGACACCTTGCCGAAGATAGGCGCACCGGCGACGCGGGCGCTGAACGCCGCCGGCTATATCGCGCTACGCCAGCTCGCGGGTGTGCCGCGCGCAGAGCTTGCCAGGTTGCACGGCATGGGGCCGAGAGCACTGAGCATCATCGAGGCCGCCCTCGAACAGCACAATCTGCGGCTGAGCTGAGGCCGGCCTGACGGGTCGTACGCCGGGAGGAGCCGCAGCGGCCTGACCGGGGTCGCGGGTCGCGGCGTCGAAGTCGACGACGCCGTCGAACTCGTCCGTGCCACGGATCCACTCGTTGACCGCGGCCCGGACGGCCTCCCGCTCGGGCGTCCACTTGTGCCAGCCCTGAAACGGAAGGATCCTGCCGCCGACGACCCGCAGCCCGCGGTCGTGGGCCCTCAGCGCGATCTGCCGGTACGCGGCGATCAGCTGCCCCGGGTCGTACTCCGAGGGGTCCTGCTGGATGTCGTTGATTCCTTCGAGCACCACGACGGTGCACACCCCGGTTCGGGCCAGCACGTCGCGCTCCAGACGAGCCAGCGCGTTCACGCCCTGTCCCGGGTTGCCGGCGTCGAGCAGCAGCCGGTTTCCGCCGATGCCGGCGTTGAGCAACCCGAACCGTTCCTCGGGCGGGCCGGCCAGCATCCGGGCGGCGAGCCGGTCGGGCCAACGGCGGTCGGCGTCGGGGGTGGAGCCGGTGCCGTCGGTGATGGAGTCGCCGAAGCAGACCACCCCCCGTCCACCTCGGTCCAGACGTCCACACCGGCCAGGATCCAGAAGGAGGTTGTACGCCGGGAGAAGACGGCGCCGCTGGCGACGTCGGTGAGTGCGCCATCCGCCAGCCAGCCGGTCGAATGGGCGCTCTCGTGGTAGGTCAGCGGGCCGGTCGGACCGGGCAGGTGGCTGCTGACGATCAGATCGCCGCCGGTGGGCACGGCGAACCGGACCGGGTCGGAGACAATCTCGGCGCCGGGTGGTATCCGGACGTTGGGCGAGCCGCAGAAGGTGACCGGCGTCAGCGTCGTCGGATCGACGTCGCCGGGCCGGGCACCGGGACGGGCGAGCGTGGTGGTGCGGATCGCCAGCGGGGCGCTGCCGTAGCCCTTGCTCAGGCGCAGTCGCATCGTGTCGCCACCGATCGAGACGCGGACGCGTTGGCGCAGCGTGACGTTGGTGTACCCGGCCGGCCGGTAGAGCTGGGGCAATTGCGGCTGAGCCAGGGGCATCCTGCCGCCGTGGGCTTGTGACAGTGAGGTCGCCGTGGCAGCGGCATGGGCTCCGATGCCGGGGTCCACGCCGCCCTGGCGTCGAACCGTTCACCTGCGCTCGATCGCCTCGGAACGGCAGGGGACGCAGCGGCCAGCGGGCTGACCAATATGCCCAGGACGCTGGCACCGGCCGCCGGCGTTTGGCGTGGCCGCGCGCCGCCAGTCGGTCCCGGCTGGCGCCGGAGCCCGCCGACTCGTCGGCAGAAGCCGCCGCCACCCCGCAGCGCTCACGGGCGCATCACCCTTCAATTGGTCTTCAGTACTTCGGGTGACACTCTGGCTGTCACCCCCGGCAGGCGAATGTGTCACCCCCGACGCTTGTTCTGTCACCCCCGCTGCGGCGGTGGCCCGTCGATCCGGGTGCACCAATCGATAGACGCGGGTGGCGATGCCGGCGACCTTCGACACGACGAGACGACCCAGTTGCACGAGCTTGGCCAGGCATCGTTGCACTGTGCGCTCGGAGCAGCCGACGTACTCGGCGAGGGTGGCCACGGATGGCCAGGCGTTGCCCTCATGGTTGGAGTGGGCGGCGATGGCGATGGCCACCGCTCGCTCGTTCTTCCCAAGATCTTTCGTGGTAAGCAGGGCAGCCTTGACGGCTTGACTCATGGCTTGCGGATCTCCGTCCGTCAGGGTCCGTGGCGCCTGTCGTGGCGCCCCGGGCCGATCTCTGGGTTGACACCGCCGGCACTTCCGGTGCGGCGGTGCGATACGTAGGCGAACGTCCGTTGCGGCGGCGCTTTTCACCGCGGCCCGGGAATCTGTCGACGATCGGCGTGAGAGCCTGCTCCTGGCAGCCGCGGCGGGCATGCCGGAGTACCTGAGGATGGCGGTGAAGGCGGGTCTTGCGATCGCTCACGGCAGCGATCTACGGCGGAGCTTGTGGGCCCAGCACAGGACTGGCCATCGCAACCCGCCTCTTCGTCAGCAGGCCCTGTCGGGCCGTTTGGTGATGTTGTGGACTGTCGCCGATGGATCAGCCACCGGCGGACCTGATCCACGCTCAATCCGTTGCCGGGGTCAAGCCACGTCAGCCGGGACCGCCAGCGGACGTCATCGGCGCCGCAAATCAGATGCTGAGCCAGACGACGCACGGGTTCGGGGCGGCTGAGCGCACTGCTGGACCCGGCCGCCGACCTGGTGCCGGAGTCACCGCACCGGACTTCACCGCAGGTCGGCGCTCAATCAGCCCTCATCTGACGGGGCAACTGGTGAAGTACCTGTATTCGAACCAGGTCGGGTTCCAAGGCCCAGTCGGCTGGCTGACCTGTGTCGCCCGGGCAGTTAGGGTTGGGCGATGGTCGAGCGATCCCCGTTCGGGGTACGCCTGTGGCGGCTTTTGGCATACCGCCGGCTGTTGCTCGAGACGTCAATCGAGGACATGGCGGCCGCCCTGGCGCGAGATGCTGGCGTACCGAGCCTCGACCTCGATGCGGTGATCAAGGGTGCCGAACCAAGTCCGGAGCTCCTCCGACTCCTAGGGCCGGCTCTCGGCATCCGCACCGCTGACATGTTCGTCATCGCGGGACTGCCGGTGCCGGATGAGTTGGCGCCCGCGGGGCCGACATCGCCGTGGGACGTACGGGAGATCATCCGCACGGCTGTGAAGATGACGCCTGAGCAACGCCGCCGCCTCAACGAGTCGATTCGGTCGTTGCCAGTAGAACATCGGACCGATCCCATGCCGACAGATGGCTATCCGGAGGGACCCGGAGCCTTGATGCTTCGGCTGGCGAGGAACCGCAACATTCGCCCGTGGTGCGCCCAGATCCTGTACGAGGTCGGCGGCGGCCCGTACGTGTCCGCCTCGACGGTCGCGATGCTTGGTCCAGGGAAGACTGTGATAACACCTCAATATGTGACGGCCTTCGCGCATCTTCTTGGGTACACGCCCGGGGACATGGTCGCGCTCGCTGGCGTTGGACCAGCGGTTGAGGACGCCCAGGTGCATCCCGCATGCGCTGAGATCGCGGCCCTGGCTTGGGACGCCCGGCGGCTCACCAGTGACCAGATCGCCCACGTCGTGAGGGCCACAACGACTCACAGCGATTAGCTGTTAACGATGCGACGAAGTGCGGCGATCTGATTGATCCAACTGCTCAGCCGAGTGATCCTCACGACGTCGCCGGTCTTCGGGGCTTGGATGACAAGTCCCTCGCCGAGGTACATGCCAACGTGACGTGGGTAGGCCATGGTGCCTTGGCTACCGGGAATGAGGATGAGGTCGCCCGGGAGCAGGAGCGCCGGGTCGGGTACAGGCTTTCCGGCGTTGGCCTGGTCGGTGGTGACTCGGGGGATCGAGATGCCTGCCGCTCGGTACGCCGACTGCATGAGGGACGAGCAGTCGCACTGTTTGTCGGGGTTGCCGGAGTGGGGGTCGGTGCATGATCCGCCGAAGTGGTACGGGGTGCCGAGTTGGTTTACGGCCCAGAAGATGGCGGTCGTGACGGCGGGCGGGGTGTTGGAGGGGAGCGTGAACCCGTCCGGGAGGGCGGCGAGCGCGTCGGTGGCGCAGTCCGCGAGGGTGCTGGTCAGCTGCTCCACCAGGTGCAGAGCGTCGTCGGTCCACTTGGCGTACGCGTCGGGGAAGGCCGAGGCCTGGACCGCCTGGGCGGCCTGGGTGAGGGGCATCGACTCCCAGCCGGGAATGGTGAGGAGCTTGTCGAAGAATTTGCCTGCCTGGTAGGCGGGCTCGGACAGCTGCGCGACGCTGCCCCAGCCCTGGCTTGGGCGCTGCTGGAACACTCCGATGGAGTCGTGGTCGTTGCTGTCGCCGAGGTGGGGCAGGTTGCGCAGGCCTGATTCCTGCATGGCGGTGGCGACGGCGATGACCCAGCCCCAGCGGGGTGTGCCTTTGGCGACGCCGACGTCGATGATGGTGGAGGCGATCTCCAGCTGTTCGGTGTCCCACCTACCGGTGCCGGGTGGCTGCCCGGAGGGGCGCACGGCGGGAGCGGTGACGATGCCGCACCCGCCGGAGCCGCCGCCCATGACGGCCGACAGCAGCAGCATGGGCACGCCGAAGCACGCGACGATGACGACGGCGAAGACGCCGATGATGACCTTGGTCATGTGGTGATTGCCTCCCGTTCAAAACAGGAAAGGGCCGGTGTCCGCGCGGGTGCGCGCGGTGCATAGCTCTCCTCGGGTCGTGAAACACAAAAGGGCGTGGGCCGCCGCGCGGGCGGCCCACCTTGAGCGGTCGGGTCAGTTGATGGAGGTTGGGAGTACGTGGGCGGCTTGGCGTAGGAGGTGCTCGATGATCACGCTGGCGTCGTAGAAGTCGTGCTGGCTGTCGATTTCTGCGGCGGCGGCAGGCCGCCCGCACACCGACTGCCGTCGGTGGCGGGGGTCGGAACTGCCCTCGAATGAGTGTGCATGAGTGTGCATAAGGGCAGTCTGGGTGGGTGGTGCTACGGTCTTCGCGTGAATCTGACTGAGTGGGCGCGAGCGCAGGGGATTAGTCCCCACACGGCGTATCGCTGGTTTCGTAACGGGACGCTTCCCGTGCCCGCTCAGCGTGTTGGGCCGCGCATGATCCTGGTGAACGTCGAAGCCAACACCACTCCGGAAGCTGTCGGAGGGCTGGGCTTGTATGCCCGTGTGTCCTCCCACGATCAGAAAACTGACCTGGAGCGCCAGGTCGCCCGGCTGTCGTCGTGGGCTGTGAAGGCCGGTCACCGTATCGTGCGTGTTGAGGCGGAGATCGGCTCCGGGATGAACGGCAGCCGCAGCAAGGCACGTCGCCTCCTCGCCGATCCGGACGTGACCACCGTGGTGGTGGAGCACAAGGACCGCCTTGGGTGGATGAATGTGGAGCTGGTTGAGGCCACTTTGTCCGCGCACGGCCGCCGTTTGGTCGTCCTCGATGACGGCGAGGTTGCCGACGATTTGGTGCGGGACATGGTGGAGGTGCTGACCTCGTTCTGCGCTCGCCTGTACGGCCGCCGCTCGGCTCGTAATCGGGCACGGAAGGCGCTGGAGGCCGCCTGGCATGGGTGAGCTGCGCCCGATCGATGCGCCGTTCGTCGCGGTCGGCCCGTCCGGTGTCGCGATTCGCGACCGGCTCAAGGGGTTGACCAGTGAGGATGAGGAGGTTCTGCGGCTGGTCGGTGACCATCTCGGCAGGCTTGCCGGGAAGGACCTCAAGGCCCGTTGCGTGACCGGCCTCGACCACGACAGCGACGCCTGGGCCGAGCGGAAACGTGCCCTGACGCTAGAGTCGTCCTCCCGCTGGGCCGGGTCGATCACGAAGGCCACGCACGACCAGTGGGCGCTGTCGCGCCGCGCTCAGCTTGCCCACATCCAGGGCCTCGAAGCCGGTATCAAGATGATCGCGCAGCGGCTGTCGCTGCCGATGGGTGAGAAGGGCAGCAGGCGGGCTCCGGGCGGTTACCGCACCGCACAGGAGCGCTTCGTTAAGATCCGGCGCCTGCATGTGCTCCAGGACCGGCTTGAGCGTGAGCGCAACGACCGCGCCGCGGGCCGAGTCCGTGTCGTCCGGGGCGGGAAGCGCCTGCTGCGGAACCGTAACCACCTCGACGCCGCCCAGCTCACCGAGGCCGAGTGGCGGCGCCGGTGGGAGGCCGAACGGCGGTTCCTGCAGGCCGACGGCGAGTCGGGGAAGCGGCACGGGAACGAGACGATCCGCGTCACCCCCGGTGGCGAGGTCTCCGTCAAACTCCCGGCCCCGCTGGCGCACCTGGCCAACGCGAAGCACGGCCGGTACGTGCTCGCCGCGAAGGTGTCATTCCCACACCGTGGCGATGCCTGGCGCGACCGCATCACCGCCAACCGGGCGGTGGCCTACCGCATCCACGAAGACGTGGACCGGCGCCGCTGGTACGTGACCGCGTCGTGGACGATCCCTGCGGCCCGGACCATGCCGCTGGCCACCGCCACGGTGAACGGGATCATCGGTGTGGATACCAACGCCGACCATCTCGCCGCCTGGCGCTTGGACGAGCACGGCAACCCAGTCGGTGAACCGCGCCGCTTCTCCTACGACCTGTCCGGCAACGCGGACCATCGTGACGCACAGGTACGGCACGCCCTGATCCGGCTTCTGCACTGGGCCAAGCGGCACGGGCTGAACATCGCGATCGAAAACCTCGACTTCGCAGCGCAGACCACGCGGGAGAAACACGGCCGCCGCAAGCGGTTCCGCAAGCTCATCTCCGGCATGCCAGTGGCCAAGCTGCGGTCCCGGCTCGTCAGCATGGCGGCCGAGTTGGGCATCACCATCGTCGCTGTCGATCCCGCCTACACCTCCAAATGGGGCGCCCAGCACTGGCAGCGCCCCCTGACCAGCACCAACCGCAAGACCACCCGTCACGACGCCGCTAGCGTCGCGATCGGGCGACGCGCCCTCGGACACCCGATCCGGCGACGGACGACACCGCCCCCCGACGACCAGAGCGATCGCCGCGGGCATCGGAGCGCCCAGGCCGAACCTGGTGCCCGAGGGCGCGAGGGAACCCGCCCCCACATTCCCGGACCACGGACACGATCCGATGGAGCCGGACGCGGAGCGAACGCGGGAAACCAGTGTGCCCAACACCGTTCGGGGCACGCGACTGAGCCTGTGCAACCCATGCTCAGTCTTTAGGAACGGTGGCGGATGTGGCAGCTCAACGGCTGCCTGCCCGACCCGATCCCCGCTCGGCTGTGTCATGGGGCGTGTCCCTTCCTTTGCGGGCCGGGGCAGCGGCATTGTGGCCGCCGCCCCGGCCGGTGAGCGAGGGATGCGGTCAGACCTTCAGCAGGTCGAAGGCGGCCAGCTTCAGGTCGCCGACGTTGCCGGTGAGCACCCGGTTGGCGCGGGCGGTTTCGTTCTTGGCGGGTTGGTAGTGGTCGAGGTACTCGGTGATGGCCTGGAATCCGGCCCACCGGCTGCCGGCGATGGCCTTCTGGGTGTCGGCCTCGCGGATCAGGTACTTGAGCGTGCCGAGCCGCTGCTTGGCGTTGTTCTTGGTCTTCTCGGACGCGTTGTCTTTGACCGGCCACACCTGCGCCACCACGTTCTCGAACTCGCGCATGGTGAGCTCCGTGTGGAGCATCCGCTCGGCGGCCTTCTCGAAGGTCTCCATGTACTTCCACATCAGGCCCAGCGCCTCGCGGGCCTGGCTGATCTGGGAGTTGACGTTGGAGGTGTGCCGGAACGTGTAGTGCCCGACCGCGTGCGCGAAGGCGGCGCGTTGCGTGTTTGCGCATACGATCCGGATCGGGCTGGCGTCCACGCGTAGCGCGGCGGTGCCGTCGTGGGAGGTGGTGCCGATCAGGTAGAGGTCCATGCGGTCCACTCCGGCGATTTCCATTGCGTCGGGCAGTTTCATGGTCACGAACACGCTTTTGCCGCGGCGGAGGCTGCCGGCGGTTTCGAAGTGGGCGCCGCCGACCTGGTCGACGAGGCGGTCCAACATTTCGGCGCATTGCTCGTTCTGGACCACGGTGTAGTCGGTGCCGACGATGCCCAGGTACTCCGTCTGGCCGGTGACCGGGTTGCGGCGTACGGTCATCCGCTTGTCGTCGGCGGGGATCTGCATCTCGATCCCATCCTCTATGTCGATGCCGACCGTGCGGATGGTGCGTACGCCCCAGTCGCCGAGGCGGGCGGCAGCCATGATCTCTTCGGCCCGCATGGTGTCCTGGGTGACGGTGCCGAGTTGGTGCCAGGCCGACAAGCGGGCGCTGGCGAAGGCGGTCGTTCCGTCAGTGAATGTCTCGAGTTCGTGCGGCACGGGGATTTCCCTCTCGATGCGCTGCGGGGGCCAAGCGCGCGGCTCGGCCCCCGGATGGGATTTGGGATGGGTGGGATCAGGGCTGCTCGGTGGCGTTGTCGCCTTGCTCTGTGCTGCCTGCGTCGGCGTGTGTCGGGTAGGCGAAGGTCAGCGGCGCGTCGGAGACCATGACGATGCGACTCGCGGCGGCGGCCTTGGTGCAGTTGTTGCGCACTGCCCCTGAGCTGACGGTGCGGCCGAGCTGCCCGCCGATCTCGGTGGCGATGTCCTGCGGGGTCATCGCCTTGCCGGGGTTGGCGGCCAGGACGTCGAGGGTCAGCTTCTCCAGCTCGCCGCGGCCGAACGGTTGGCTGCCGTCGGCGTTGATGGTCACGTCGCTGCGGCGGCCCACGCTCCTGGTGATGCCCGTCGTGCGGGTGGGCAGAGCGACGACGTGGGTCTCGCCGTCCGGCCCGACGACGTGCAGAGTGCCGTCAGGTCGGATGAGTGGTAGCACGGTCGCTGTGGCGCTCGGCGTGTTCGCCGGCCCGCGGATGACCTGGTAGCACAGCGGGCAGCGGGGCGGCTGCGGGTTCGGGTCGACCTCGCTGGCCTTGGTGGGGCCGGCGACCCACCGCTGCGGTAGGCCGGGCAGGCGACGGGCGGCGTCGGCCTGTTCCATCGCGGTCAGCAGGCGGGCGGCGGTGGGGTGTCCGATGCCGCTCTCGGCCACGATCACGTCGAGCGTTGCGCCGTCGTCGTGGTCGGCCAGGACGCCCTTGATGGCCATGACCTTGCGGTCACCGGGGCGGCTGGGCTGGACGGAGGGGGCGTTGTTCGTGCTGGTGCTCTCGTCGTGACCGTCACGGTCGGGCTCGTCGGCGGGTTTCTCGGCCGGGTCCGTGGTCTGCTGCGGGGTGTCGCCGGAAGAGTCTTCGGCAGCGGGGTCGTGGTCGGTCCTGCTGCCGTGGTCCGTCTCGGCCGTGCTGCCGTCGTTGGTGGAGTCGATGTCGTCACCGTCATCGGGGTTGAGGGCGGCGTCGGTGGGGCCGGTCTGGTCTTCGGGCTGGGGCTCGGTGCCGGCCGGTGGGGTAGCGGGCCTCCACCTGGTGGGGGTGCCGTCGGCGGGGTCTGCGCCGGTGTCGACCGCGACGATCAGGCCGGCGTCGGCGAGGGTCTTGATGGCCTTGTCGGTGGTGGAGCGGGCCTTGCCCGACCTTTCGGCCATCTCGTGGACGTTGCCCTGACCGAGTGCGGTCAGCGCGTCGAGGACTGCCTGCGTGGCAGGCGACAGGGATGGGGACTGGTTATCCATGAATGGGTTCCTCCTTCGGGAACTCGTTGGGCAGCTCGGCACGGTTGTGCCGGGGCTGTGGTGCGCCCGGGGCGTGGGCCGCCGCCAGCGCGGCAGGCGTGGGATGCGTCGTGGCACGGGTGGCCGGTGGCTTCCGGTTTCGCGGATACGTGCCGGACAGGGGCCGTCCTTAGGCGGAGAGGCCGGCGGCTTCGGCCGGGGTCAGCTGGGCGGGAGTGCGGTTTGCCCAGGCGGCCGAGTGCCGCAGGTGCCACCACCGCAGCAGCGACCGGCATGCGGCCGGGAGGTCGTTGCAGGTCGGCAGGTGGTAGGTGATGGCGGGCTGGGTGTCGCGGTGCTCCGGGTTGGTACATGCGACGGGTGCCCACCCGTTGTCGGTCTGGCAGACCTCGCCGACGATGCGGCACGGGTAGGGCACGTAGAAAGCGTTGGCGGCCTCCGGGTCGGGGAGTACCAGCCAGGCGTCCGGCGCGTGCCGGCGCAGCGTGGCAACGCCGTAGGAGGGGTCGCCGGGCTGCAGTAGCAGGTACCGCTCATCGCCGTCACCGCTGCGGTGGTGGTTGCGCCAGGCCCGGTAGGCGTTGACGAGCATTTCTGCGAGGGCGGCGTGGCGTTCGCTGGCGGCGAGCACGTCGGTCAGGGCTTGGGCGTGGCTGGGGGTGTGCCGGTCCGCGTGGGCGGCAAGCTGCCGCTGCGCGGCCTCGGTCTGTTCGACCAGTCGGGCGAGGGCCTTGTCGAGGGTGGCGGTGGTGTCGTTGAACCCGAGGGTGATCTTGTGGAGCAGGCGGGCGAGGTCGCTGAGGGGGTCGAGGGCGGCGGTGTCGTGGCGCCACAGATGTTCTCGGTGCACGTCGTTGGTTTCGGCGGCGATGCGTCGCAGCGCGGGATCGGACAGGAACACGAGGAGGCCTCCTTTTGGAAGGGGTGTGGGTATGGCGAAGGCCGGTCGCAGCGGGGCTGCGACCGGCCTTCGGGTGTGGGTGTCAGGCGATGGCGACCGCGCATACTCGCGCGTTGCGGCGCAGGCTGCGCAGGTAGGCGCACGCGGCGTTGAGGAACCGGAACCGGTCGGCCACCGAGGTGGTGGCGGGCATGAGGAGTTGCCCGTCGGTGGTGATCAGCGCATCGCCGATGAGGGCGATGCGCCAGTAGAGACCGACGTAGGTGACTTCGCCGGCCTGATAGAGGGACAGCTCGTAGGGGTCGAAGGTGTGGCCGTCGGCGTAGCCGAGCATGGCGAGCACCCGGGGTTGCTGCTCGAAGCGGCGACGTGCCTCGGTCAGGGGGACTTTGCGCGGGTCGGCGTGGTGTTGGGCGAGGAAGTCTTCCCAGGGGCGGGCTGGACGGGTGGTGTGGGCGATGTGGGCGTTCCACGCCCGCCACCGCAGGCTTGCCCTGGTCGCGGCGCGGGCTGCGGTGCCGGTGAGGTCGAGGCGACTCTTGCGGCCGCCGGCGGCCACGGTGATCGCGCCGAAGCGGCGGGCTGCCTCGAGCAGGAAGTAGCCGAACCAGCGGGTGAACCAGCCGAGCAGGCGACGGTGGCGTACGTGGTAGCGGCGGGCCGGGATGCCGTCGGCGTGGAGCAGGTCGTTGACCTTCTCGCTGGCGGCGAACCAGTCGGCGTCCTCGCCGGGGGCGAAGCAGACGGTGACGACGCGGACGGTCATCGGATGGTTGGCGGGCATGGAAGATGAGATCCCTTCACGAGGAAGCGGACGAGGGGGTGGTGTCACCGGGCGCGGCGTCTGGGCCGGGAAGCTGCCGGAGAGAGGGCGCGGGGCGGGGAGTCACGAGCCGACCGGACGGTGGGCGGGTGGTCCCGCTGGCGCGGGCAGATCCGAAAGAGGACAGACGGGCGGCGGTGCGAGCAGAAGAGAAACTGCCCAGCACCGTAGCTTCGTGACCTGACAGCCCCGGCCCTGTCAGGAACGGTGATCATGCCCGTGAGCTGCGGTGTCGGGATCGGGGGCGGTGCCGGTCAGGGTTTGTCAGATCGTGAAGATGCCGTCGACGAAGTTCGGGTTGTCCGCCACGGCCCGTCCGTGGTCGCTGGGCAGGTCGACCAGCCGGACCCGCTGGATGCCGCCGCTGGGCAGCCACACCGCCTCGGCCGGCTCGGTCTGCTGGGTCGCGGTGGCTGCTGGCACGTCCGCCGCTGCACTTTGGAGCAGTCGATGCAGGTGTTCTTCGCGTTCGGCGTTGGGTAGCCAGAACAGCACCGGGTAGCGGGGCCCGCCGCGGCGGGGGAGTGGGGCGTAGCGGTCGAGCTTGGCGACCACCCGGCCCAGGGGCTCGGTGCCGGTGTCGGCCTCTAACCAGAACCCCGCAGTGGTGTCGGCGACGCTCCACAGGCCGTGCCCGTCAGCGGTGATGGTCCGGAACTGCTTGGTGGTCGTCGCCTCGGACCACCACCGGTCCAACCGCGTCCCGTCGTGCTGGCGGGCGTGTGCGGTGAGTCGGACGAAGAACTCGTTGGCGGTGAGCAGGTGTGTCAGGTGCGGGTTGGCCGACAGCCGCTGCACGGTTTGGCGGCTCGCCCGGAGGGTGGGATCGGGCCGCTGGTGGGCGGCGGCCTGGAATCGGTGTCCGTTGTGGCCGAGGGTCCAGTGCCAGGGTTGGCTGCCGCCGCCGTCGCGGGCGAACCGGAACCGGTCCAGCAGGCCCAGGGCGGCCAGCTCGCCGAGCCGGATCTGACAGGTGCGGCGGGCGTGGAACAGGATGCGGTGGATCTGGTCGGTGGTGAGGACCTGGTGGTCGTCGAGCAGGTGGAGCAGCCGGCGGTCACGGCTGGTGATGTGGGGGTAGATGGCCAGCAGGCCAGCAGAGCGCGATAGCGGCATAGGTGTTCACCCCGTGGAGAGAGAAATCCCGTAGGGAGTCTGGACGGGTTGATCTTGCTTTCGGCGCTGTCATCAGGCGGGTTTGGGCATGTCAGGCACCTGACAGGCCCGGCGGAGGGGACTCGTGTGGGGACTCGTGTCGCAGACACCCCCAAACGAGCCCCCGATGCCGCACCCAGCCGAGCCCTCGAACGAGCAACCCGGTCAGCGTTCGCGTTCGGACATGCGCCGTTTCATCGCCGTACGGGCGATCTGCTGCAACGGCGGCTCGCCGCCGGTGCGGCTGTGGGCGGCGGCGCACTCCTGCCGGATCGCCGTCGCCTCACCCACCACCGGCGCCGGCGGATTGGTCACGAACGTGAAGCCGGGCAGTTCCCGGTTGCCGACCAGCAGCCGGGCGGAGGCGGTGTAGACGTCAAGGTGGGCGAGGTCGTGCTCGTCCACCTCGGGTTTGGTGTGCCGGGACAACTCCCTGGCGTCGGCCGGATCGACGGTGAAGAACAGCTTCGACCGCGCGTTGGCCGACACCGCTGCGGCGACGTCTCTGGGAAGTTGCGCCAGGTCCTGGTGCGCCAGCACGAGCCCGAGCCGGAACCCACGCGCCTCGGCCAGCATGTCCCCGACGCTGCCGGGCAGCGTCAGGAAGTTCTGGCACTCATCCACGTAAAGGCAGGCGTCTTTCCGCTGGTCCTCGGGGATGGCGGCTCGGGCGATGGCGGCCTGCCACACCCGGGCGACGATCATTGATCCGAGGATGCGACTGGTCTCCTCACCGAGGATTCCCTTCGGCAGCCGGCACAGCAGCACCCCGCCGTCGAGCACCTTGCCCATGTCGAACGAGCTGTGCGCGTTACCGATCACGCTCTTGACGAAGTCACGCAGCAGGAAAGCGCGCAACCGCGCCAGCACCGGAGCGATGACCTGACCGCGGAACTGCTCGTTGATGCCGTCGTACCAGACCCAGAACCCACCGAGCCCGTCCGGGTCGTCCAGGCCGTGCGTGAACCGGGCCCGGAACTCCCGGTCCTGCAACAGCGACGGCACCAGGCTCAGGGTCGGCTTGGCGTGCCGCATCAGCGTCAGGCACGCCACCCGCATCGTGTCGTCCATCCGCGGTCCCCACTGACCTTGGAAGATCTTCGCGAAAATCCCCACCAGGTTGTCCACCGCCAGATGCGGATCGCCCTGATCGTCGAGGGGGTTGAAACAGCCCGGGTTCTCCTGGTCCGGGTCGATGATCACGACCTTGCGGGCGTACGACACCGGGAGCCGGTCGAGGATGTCGGTGATCAGGTCACCGCGCGGGTCGATGACCACCGTCCCACGCCCGGCCTTGATGTCGCCGAGGATCATGTTCAACAGCAGCGTGCTCTTGCCGACGCCGGTCTTGCCGACCACATGCACGTGCTGGCGGGCGTCGGTGACGTTCAGGCCGACGCTGTGGTGGCCGATCTGCGACCGGCCCAGCACCTTCACACCTCGCCCGCCGGAAGGCACCTGCACCGGCGCCGGCACCGCCTTGGCCCGAGCTCGGTCGAGGCCCGGCACGGCGAGGTCTTGCGGCAGCGCGGCGAGGGCCGCGAGTTCCGGCACGGTGGCCAGGAACCCGCGCCGCAGCCTGCGCCCGGCGAGGGTGGCGACCGGCTGTGGCATCTTCATGCGCCGTAGCCGGTTCGGGCCGGTGTAGGCCGCGGCGGCCGAGGCGATGGTGTGCCGAAGCTCGACGAGCCGTCCGCGGATCTGCCTGGCCCATAGCGTGTCCGGTGGTGTCTTGTCCGCGTCGGCGGCCACGGCGAACCGGACCGCGATCTCGAAGTGCGGCACCCGCACGGCCTTGTCCACGATCGTGCGGGCATCCGCGGTCGCCACCGGATCCCGCTCGACCGCACGCCCCACTGTCGCCGCGGTGCGCGGCCGCGACGAGCCGGGCGTGAACACATCCAAAAGCCACAGCAGGGGCTCGATGGCCAGCCGCGCCGCGCCGGAAACGACGCGGGCGGCCACATCGGGCCGCCCGTGGGGATGGTTGCTGGTGGCCGCTGCTGCCCGTCTGGCCGCGCGGACACGGCGGGCGGGTGCCGGGCGGGCGAGGATCTGCACACACGCCCGTTCGCGGTGCCGCACCTCGGCGCCGGCGGCGAGCAGCGCCCGCAGCGGGTCGCTGTCGTGCTCGCTGCGCAGCGGCAGCCCGTCGGCGTGCTGCGGCCAGTGCGCCCCACCCACCTCCACGGCGATGGTGGACGGGATCGGCGCGCTGGCCTCCTCGGTCGTCATGGTCGCCGCCGGCCAGGCGGCCCGGACGGCGGCCTCGACCGCGCCGGACGGCACCGTGCCGGGCACCCAAACCCGGATGGACAAGGCACGGCCGGCCCAGATGTACTCCCAACCGACGTGCGGGCCGCCGTACACGCGCCGCTGCCACACCGACGGCGTCAGCACGCCCATGAGGGTGGTCCAGAACGCCGCGGCCGCCTCAGCGGTGACCTCCGGCGGGGCGGCGATGGCCAGCCACCGCGCGCCGGCCGCTAAACGCCCGTGCCGCCAGACGAGCACCTGATCATGGGCGAACACCGCGCCGACGATGGCGGCGGCGGCGATGACGCCCAGCCACGGCCGGGTGATGAGCCACTGCCAGACCTCTTCAGGCCAGGTCGGAGCAGGCATCACTAGGCCTCCCCGATGCCGGTTACGGCGATCTTGTGCTCGGCGGCCGACCCGACACTGCGGAACGGAATCCGGCTGCGGCCGGCGACGAGGAGGCCCTCCCCGCGCGGCGCCGACAGCAGCAGCCGCGACTCGCCGGCGGTCAGGCTGAACGCGTCGGACACGGCGTCGATGGACTGCGTGCTCTGCCGCATCAGCACCTGGGTCGCGGCGTTGGACACCACGGCGAGGCCGAGGTCGGTGGACAGGACGTCGGCCGCGTCTTGGGTGATCACGCACAACCCGGCTGACCTCTTGCGGGCGGCCTTGGCCATCCGGAACAGGAACCGCGCGCCTTCGCCGTCGCGCATCAGCAGCCACGCTTCGTCCACCACGACGAGCTGCCGCCGCCGGCGTCCGCCGCCCGTGGGAGTGTCGATTCCTGCCCAGATCGAATCCAGGGCCAGCAGTGTGCCCACGGTGCGCAGCTCGTCGGGCAGGTGCCGCAGCGACCACACCACCAGATGACCCTGTGGGGTGGTGGTGGTCGGCCCATCGAACAGGCTGGCGAAGTTCCCGACCGTCCACGGGGCCAGCCGCGCGGCCAGCTGCCCGGCGGCCGGGTCGTCGTCAGCGGCGAGCACCGCGGCCAGGTCCCGCAGCAAGGGTGCGGGTTTGGTCCAGGTTGCCGGGTCGCCGTTGATCCCCGCCTGGTTGTAGGTGGCGGTGATGGCCCGATCGAGGGCGGCTCGTTCGGCCGGCGGCGGCGCCGCCCCGAGCATGACCGAGATGAGTGTGTGCAGGTACAGGCCGCGCCGGGTGAGGGTGTCGGGCCGGTTGTCGGCGGGCAGATCGAAGGGGTTGACCCGCACGCCCGGCTGGCCGAGCTGCACGACGGTGCCGCCGACGTGCTCGGCGAGGGGCACGTACTCGTCCTCCGGATCGATCACGCTGACCGTCGTGCCCTGGTACAGGTTCCGCAGCACTTCCAGCTTGACGAAGTAGCTCTTGCCCGCGCCGGAGCGGGCCAGGACAACCGAGTTGTGGTTGTCCTGCGCCCACCGGTTCCAGATCAGCACCCCGTTGCTGGTCGTGTTGACCCCATACAGCGCTCCCTCGGGCGGGGCGACGGTGCCCGGGGCGGGGGCGGCGAGATCCGCCGAGGCGAGGGGGAACGCCGCCGCCAAGGCGGTGGTGTCGAGGATGCGGCGCATCCGCAGCGGATCCACGCCGACCGGCAACGTGGCCACCCAGCCCTGCTGGTGGCGGAACGTCGCCGGCTGCAAGTCGAGAAGCACGCTGGCGGCGGCTGACTTCACGCCGGCGGTGACGGTGGCGAGTTCGTCGAGGGTACGGGCGTGGATGGTGACATAGATGCCGACCTCGAATAGCTTCGCCGCCCCGCGGGCGACACGTTCGGCGAGGTCCGCGGCGTCAGCCGCTGCCGCCTCGACCATCGGGTCACCCAAGCGCCCCTGCTCGGAGTCCAAACGGCGCGAGGACTCGAGGCGGGCGCGCTGGCGCTTGAGCATCGGCGCGGCCAGCTGCGGCGCAACGGGGTCCAGGTGCACCGCCACGTCGACCCGTCCGGGGTAGGACAGCAGCGGATCCAACCAGGCGGGGCCAACCTCGGCCGGGTAGCCGCACACGGCGTAGGTAGCGGCGTATCCGTCGCCGACCTGCACGTGCCATGGGGTGACCTGCACCGCAGCGGGGGAGGGCATGCCCTCCCCCGCCGCCGCGATCTTCTTGGGCTTCAACAGGTTCACGATGTGCTCCGCAGAGTGATAGGGGCGCCGGGCACCGCGCGGGGGCCAGGCACCGGTGGAGAGAACGGATCGACCGCGTTCGCGAGGGCCGAGACGACGGCCGGGCCGTCCAGCGCGGCGGCTTCGACACCGAGGCCGGACAGGGCTCGGACGGCGCCCTCGGCGGCGTGCTCGCCGGTGACGACGGCGAGGACCTGACGGCGCAACGGATCCCGCTCGCTGTCGAGGTCGAGCAGGAACTCGGCGTAGTCGTCGGCGGCGGCCCGCAACGCCGGATGCGGCAGGCGCGGCGCGTAATCGACGGTCGCCTGCGCGTAGACGGTCAGGTCGTGCCGCTGCGCGGCCACGACAATCTGCGCCGGCCCGGTCAAGCTGTTGAGGAACCGGCCGAACCCGTCCAGCAACGCGCCCTGCTCACTGCCGGTGCGCAGGTGGATGTTCGTGGTGCCGCAGCCGATCAGGACCTTGTCGCTGCCCTCACTGGTGAGGACTCCGGCCGGTGTGACCGCCGTGACCGGAGAGCGCAGCGGCGCCGGAACGCTCGGCTGGCCGGCCACTGCCGCGACCGCGCTGGCCCGAGCTGTACCCGGCGCGAGCGTGCGCGGGCTACCGGCGAGCGCGAAGCCGTGCCGTAGCCACACATCCAGGGGTAGGCCGTCACGGCGGCCGAGCGCCACCACGATCGCGACGGCGAACATGATGACCCCGGCGACGATCCACGCCGCCGCCGGCAGCAGGTGTCCGAACGCGCGGTAGAGGCCGAACCCGGCCAGGCCGGCACCGCCGATGATGCCCAGCTGCCGGAACGTCAGCCCGAACGCGATGCGGTCGGCCTCGTTGACATTGGCCGGAATCCGTGCCGCATACAGCCCGTCAGTCTCGTCGTACTTCGGACTCATTGGTGATCACTCATCCGTTCCATCCGTTGAAGGGGCAGAGCTTGGTTGTGCTGTTCACGCAGCGCAAGCGGCATGGTCTGTTCTTCGTGTGTGAGGTCGAGGGGAGGCGGCGCATCACGGTGGCTCAGGACTGGACCGACCGGGGTGTCGCGGCGTCGTCGGATCGGCTGGCGGTGGAGGGCTTGTCGGCGGCGCGGGCGCTGATCGACAAGATCGATCCAGCGTTGGCGGTGGCGGATTCCCATGAACTGGCTCCTGACGCTGAAGTGAACGGTGGTGGCCCGAGCGGGCCGGGAACGAAGACAGGTGAGCGGGTGGGACATTCGCCAGGCCGTGATGGTCGTGGCGAACATGGTCGAATCGCTGTTGCACGGAGCAAGCAGTGATGGCGTCCAGCTCGAAGATCACGTCGAGTCATCTGTCGAGGCTGGCGATTGTGTACCTGCGGCAGTCGTCGATGGCGCAGGTGCGGCAGAACACCGAGTCAACCGCCCGGCAGTACGGGCTGGCGACGACCGCCGCCGAACTCGGGTGGTTGGCCGAGCAGATCGTCGTCGTCGATGCCGACCTGGGTGTGTCGGGCCGGTTCGGGTCCGAACGCGACGGCTACCGGGAGATCGTCGCGAAGTTGTGCATGGGCGAGGTCGGGGCGGTGTTCGGCCTGGAGGTGTCACGATTCGGGCGCTCGAACGCCGACCTGACCCGGCTGATGGAGTTGGCGAGGCTGACCGACACGCTGCTGATCGACGCCGATGGCGTGTACGACCTGGCAAATGTGAACGACCAGATTCTGTTGGGCCTCAAGGGCCAAATGTCGGAAATCGAGATGTACTTCCTGCTCGGCCGGTTGCACGGGGCGAAGCTGGCTGCGGCCCACCGCGGTGAACTACGCCATCCCCTGCCCGTCGGGTTCGTCTACGACGACGAGGGCTTGATCGTCAAAGACCCCGACGAGCAGGTCCGCCGCGCGGTCGAGGACCTGTTCGCGGAGTTCCATCGGACAGGGTCTGCGTTGAAGACGGTCCGGGCGTTCCACGCGACGGGCAGGTTGTTCCCGCAACGGGCGTGGGCCGGAGCGTGGGCGGGGACGATCAAATGGGGCAAGCTCACCCACGCCCGGGTGGCGCAGGCGTTGAAGAACCCCACCTATGCCGGGGTGTACACGTTCGGCAAGACCCGCGAGGTGCGCCGGGTGCTGCCCGATGGCACGGTGCGCTCCACCCGCCGGCGCTTGGCCCGCGAGGAGTGGACGGTCCTCATCGAAGACCACCACGAGGGATACGTGACCTGGGCCGAGTACCTCACCACCGAGGCCAAGCTCGCCGCGAACAACACCCAGCGCGGTGCCCGGCCGGTCCGGGAGGGCTCCGCCCCATGCCAGGGCATCATCTTGTGCGGCACCTGCGGCGGCCGGGTCGGCACCCGCTACAGCGCAAGGACCGCAAGGTCACCTACAAGTGCGCCGAGCCGACCACTCGGTGCCGCACGGTCACTGCCGATACGGTTGACGACACGGTCGCGACGTTGTTGCTGAAGACCGTTACCCCGCAACAGATCCAGGTCGCCCTGGCCGCTGCCGACGAGGTGATCAACCGGCAGGTTCGCAGCCACCGCGCCGCCGAACTGGCCGTCGAACGCGGACGGTATGAGGCCGACCGCGCCGAACGTACCTTCAGCCAGGTCGAACCGGACAACCGGCTCGTGGCGCGGACCCTCGAAACGCGGTGGGAGGCCAAACTCGCCGCCCTCGCCGAGGCCGAGGCCGCGCTGGCAACCGCCCGCGCAGTCAAGCCCGCGGTGCCCGACCACGACGCCTTGCAAGCACTGGCCGCAGATCACCCCCGGTTGTGGGACGCGCCGACGACAAGTCACCGCGATCGCAAGCGGTTACTGCGCACGCTGATCGCCGATGTGGCGCTTCTCTTGGAGCAGGACTCGGACGCCGTGCGGATCGGTGTGCGCTGGCACACCGGCGCCAGCGACGAGCTGATCGTTGAGCGACGCGGGCCAGGTCGCACCCCACCGCAGGCCCTCGCCATTGTGCGCGAGTACGGCGCTACCCATAGCAATGTTCAGATCTCGAAGATGCTCAACGACGCTGGCCTGCGCACCGGCAAGAAT
Organism: Micromonospora sp. NPDC007230; assembly: GCF_042869115.1. NCBI lineage: Bacteria > Bacillati > Actinomycetota > Actinomycetes > Micromonosporales > Micromonosporaceae > Micromonospora > Micromonospora sp. NPDC007230. Next base: position 252,208 of record NZ_JBIAFE010000012.1, read on the forward strand.
CTGCGCTTCACCCCGCGGCACGTCGCTGCGGTGCGTGGCATCTACCAGATCTTCACGCCCCGCACCGTGGCCGTGCAGGACGGGGAGATCAGCGTCAAACAGGCAGCCCAGCTGCTCGGCATCCCCGCTGACGCGATCTACAACTGGCTGCGCCTGGGCCAGGTCCCGGCCAACACCCGCGCGGGCCGCTGGTGCATCCCCTGGGACGCCCAGACCCAGGAGATCTACCGGAAGAAGGTCGCCAGCTCGTTCCGCCTCAAGCCGACCCCTCCCGCAGCGAGCGACCGTTAGGGAACTTTCTGCGTACACGTTCGGAGAGTCGCCAACCTGGCAGCGATCTGTAACACTGCTTTCCGTCGCGGGTCGGGTGGGAGGCGTCGGTGGGCCGGGGCAGGGATGCGGGTGGCTGGCGGCCGTCACCGCTGACGCTGGTGCTGCTCAGCGTGGCGCTGGCGTTGGCGGGCAACCTGGCCACGAACACCTTGCAGGTGGACTGGCCCGGGTGGCCGTATCTGGTGTGGACGCTGGTCGTGGTGCTGGTTGGGGCCACTCTGGCAGCGGAGCGGAGGCAACACCGCCTCAGCGATGCACGCGACCGGCTTGCCCAGGCAGCAGAGGATCTTGCAGCCCGGGCGCTGAAGCGTAGTTCCGACCATCCGCAGCGGAAGCGACTGAACCAATCCCTGTCGTTACGGGTGCGGTTCTCCTCGCAGAGCGGGCCCGGCGCAGCCGACCGGGAGATGGTACTGGGCGAGACGGGCACGGACTGGTCACAGCATCCGCTGCACGGCGAGCTCGATGAGATCGTCGAGGTATTCCGCGCGTTGCCGCATCGTCAGCTGGTGGTCACGGGCGACCCCGGTGCGGGCAAGAGCATCCTGGCGTTGCTGCTGACCCATCGGCTCCTGGACGGGCACCGTCGCGGAGAGCCGGTGCCAGTGCTGCTGTCGATCTCGTCGTGGGATCCGCAGGCGGAGACGGTGAACGCGTTCGTCGCCCGCCGGCTGGCGGAAGACTTCGCGATCCCCGCTGGCGAGGCGGCCGATTTGCTCGATGCGGTCCGGCCCGGTCAGGGTCCGGCCGGCCGGTATTGGGTGATGCCGGTGCTCGACGGGCTGGATGAACTTCCCGAGAAGTGGCGGGCGAAGGCGCTGACGCGGCTGGAGGGGTTGGCATCGGCGGACCGACCATTGGTGGTGACCTGCCGCAGCCGGGAGTATCGGGCAGCGGTGGGCGCGGCGGGTGCGCTGGCACGGGCGGCGGTCGTCGGGCTTGAGCCGCTGGCCGTGGCCGACGCAGTGAAATTCCTGTCGTCTACGCAGTCGGAGCGCACGCGTTGGAAACCCGTGCTCGACCACTTGGGTGAGCAGCCGCGGAGCGTGTTGGCGCGGGTGTTGACGACCCCGTTGATGGTGTCGATGGCCCGCGGCACCTTCCTGGCCCCAAACACGGACCCGACGGAACTGCTCGGGCTGTCGACTCGAGATCAGATCACCGGCCGGTTGATCGACCAATATGTGCGCACCGCGTACGCCGGCGATGGGTCGACTGCCGGCGGGCGATCTGGCCGTGGCTATCAGCCATACAGGGCGGTCGGCTGGCTTCGCACCCTGGCGTATCACATGTACCTGTCGGGTAGCCGTGATCTGCGGTGGTGGCGGCTGGAGCCGGGGCTGCTGTCCGCGCGTCCGGTCGCGACCGGACGGTGGTGGCGGGCGGGGTTCGCCGTACTGGCCGCCGGGCTGGCCGCCATAGTGGGGGCATGGTCGGGTGGGCCGGGTATGGCCGCCGCGGCGTCGGCAGTGGCGTTGCTGGGCATTGGGGTGGGCTGGACCGGCTGGTTTGCGCCGCTGTGGCCCACGGCGGCCGACACGTTCCACAGCGGTGAGACGCCGAGCGCGCAGTGGCTCCGCGTGCGGCTTGGCCGTCGCGGGCTGCACATGGTGTTCGGGCTGGTCGTCGGAGGGGCGGCGGGCATCTTGAGCGCCGGCCTGTGGACGGGGTTGCTGGCCGGGCTGCTGACCGGCGTCGCAGCCGGTGTGATCGGTGTGCCGGATGTCGCTGCCCGGGGCCGCAGGCGGCCGGCCGGGCCGTTGACCGATGCTGCTGTTCACCGGATCGCCTCGCTGACCGCGGCATGGTACGGAGTGGGGGCAGGCGGCGTGTTCGTGGCCGTGGCCATGCTCACGGCTCAGCCGCACCCGGTCAGGCAGGCTGTGACCGCAGCCGTCGTGTTCGGTGTCACGGCGGGGCTGGGAGCGGGCTGGTGGGCCTGGATCTCCTTTCAGTTGGCCCATCTGCACCTCGCCATGCAAGGCAAGTTGCCCTGGCCGTTGTTCACGTTCCTGCGTGACGCCTACGACCTTGGACTGCTACGTCACAACGGCACCATGTGGCAGTTCCGCCACGCACTCATCCACGACCGCCTGTACCCGCCAATCCGCACCGAACACCTGCGCCGCCAGGCCGACGCCGGTGATGGGGACGCCGCCGGGCGGTTGGCTGAACTGCTGCACGAGCAGGGCAACACCGACGAGCTGCGCCGCCGGGCCGACACGGGCGACGGGTTCGCCGCCGGGCGGTTGGCTGACCTGCTGCACGAGCAGGGCAATACCGACGAGGCCATCGCGGTCCTGCGCCCCCGGGCCGACGCCGGCGACGGGGACGCCGCCCTGCAGTTGGCCGATCTGCTCCCCGAGCAGGGCAACACGGACGAGGCCATCGCGGTCCTGCGCCGCTACACCGACGCTGGCAACGGGTTCGCCGCCGGGCGGTTGGCTGACCTGCTGCACGAGCAGGGCAACACCGACGAGGCCATCGCGGTCCTGCGCCCCCGGGCCGACGTCAGAGACCGGAACTTCGCCCGGCGGTTGGCAAACCTGCTACGCGAGCAGGGCAACACCGACGAGCTGCGCCGCCGGGCCGACGCCGGCGACGGGGACGCCGCCGAGCGGTTGGCTGACCTGCTGCACGAGCAGGGCAACACCGACGAGGCGATCGCGGTCCTGCGCCCCCGGGCCGACGCCGGCGACGGGGACGCCGCCCAGCGGTTGGCAAACCTGCTACGCGAGCAGGGCAACACCGACGAGCTGCGCCGCCGCGCCGACGCCGGCGACGGTTACGCCGCCGGGCAGTTGGCTGACCTGCTGCACGAGCAGGGCAACACCGACGAGCTGCGCCGCCGCGCCGACGCCGGCGACGATTACGCCGCCGGGCAGTTGGCTGACCTGCTGCACGAGCAGGGCAACACCGACGAGGCCATCGCGATCCTGCGCCCCCTGGCCGACACCAACGACAAGCACGCCGCCTGGCTATTGACTGGCCTGCTACGCGAGCAGGGCAACACCGACGAGCTGCGCCGCCGAGCCGACGCGGGCGCGTTGTACGCCGCCGGGCGGTTGGCTGAACTGTTGCACGAGCAGGGCAACACCGACGAGGCCATCGCGATCCTGCGCCCCCTGGCCGACGCCGACAACTGGCACGCCGTCGAAGTGTTGGTTGAACTGCTGCACGAGCAGGGCAACAGCCACGAGGCCATCACGATCCTGCGCCGCTACGCCGACAGCTTCGAGCCCGCCGTCTGGCAGTTGGCTGAACTGCTGCACGAGCAGGGCAACACCGACGAGGGATGATCTGAGAGGGCGTCTGATTCACGTATTTTGCGAGTGATGCTGCCTTCAGATGTCTCGCCAGGTTGGGGTGGTTTCGTCGGCGACGCGTCTGGTGAGGTTGTCGATCATCGCGATGCGGATCATGCTGGCGGAGTTGTCGGGTAGGGCTTCGTAGTCGCGGGCCAGGCGTCGGTGGAGCATGATCCAGCCGAGGGTGCGTTCGACGACCCATCGGCGTTTGACCACGGAGAATCCTCTGACTTGTGGGTCTTTGGTGACGACTTCGACGTCGATGCCGAGGGTGGCGCCGTGTTCGATGACCTTGTTCTTGAAGCCGGCGTCGACCCAGGTCTTCGACAGGGCTGGGTGGGTGGCTTTGGCTTGTTCCAGCAGGTTGATACCGATGGTGTTGTCGCTGGCGCTGGCCGCGGTGACGACGACGGCGAGGAGCAGGCCGAGGGTGTCGGTGACGATGCCCCGCTTGCGTCCGACGATCTTCTTGCCGGCGTCGATGCCCTGCGTGGCGGCGGGTTCGTTGGTGGAGGTCTTCACGCTCTGGCTGTCGATGACGCAGGCCGACGGCTGCGTGGCGCGCCCGGCCTTGGTGCGGGCCAGGCCGGTGAGCTGG